>JBKBXH010000120.1:0-4896 GCA_046313655.1 Thermomonas sp.
CGCATGGAGATCGGCCACTATTTCAAGTTGATGGCAGAAAAGGGTGCCTCGGACATGTTCCTGTCCACCGGCGCGCCGGTGAACATCAAGACCGAGGGCCTGCTGCAGCCGGTGAGCGACGCGCCGCTCTCCCCGGGCGAATGCCGCGACATCGCCTACGGCCTGATGGACGCCGCCCAGGTTGCCGAGTTCGAGCGCGAGAAAGAGCTGAACATGGCGATCTCGGTGCCCGAGTGCGGGCGCTTCCGCGTCAACGTGTTCCAGCAACGCGGCGAGGTCGGGCTGGTGATCCGCGCGATCCGCAGCGACATCCCCACCATCGAGGAGCTGCAGCTGCCGACGGTACTGAAGGACATCATCATGGCCCCGCGCGGGCTGGTGCTGATCGTCGGCTCCACCGGCTCCGGCAAGTCGACCACGCTGGCGTCGATGATCGACCACCGCAACAGCACCACCACCGGCCACATCCTCACCATCGAGGATCCGATTGAATACCTGCACCGGCACAAGCTGTCGGTGGTCAACCAGCGCGAGGTGGGGCTGGACACCCACAGCTTCCACGCCGCGCTGAAGAACGCGATGCGCGAGGCCCCGGACGTGATCCTGATCGGCGAGATCCGCGACGCCGAGACGATGGACGCGGCGATCGCGTTCGCCGAGACCGGCCACATCTGCCTGGCCACCCTGCACTCCAACAACGCCGACCAGACCATCGAGCGCATCCTCAACTTCTTCCCCGAGGGCGCGCACAAGAACGTGCTGATGAACCTCGCGCTGAACATGAAGGCGATCGTCAGCCAGCGCCTGGTGCTGGGCGTGGACGGGCGCCGGATGCCGGCCACCGAGGTGCTGATCAACACCCCGCTGATCCGCGACCTGCTGCGCCGCGGGCAGGTGCACGAGATCAAGATGGCAATGGAGGACTCGCTGCAGGAAGGCATGCAGAGCTTCGACCAGTGCCTGTTCCGGCTGTACAAGGAAGGCCGGATCGAGATGGAGGAGGCGCTGAAGGCGGCCGACTCGCGCGACGGCCTGGCCCTGAAGTTCCGGCTGTCGGAAGGCGCCAGCGCCGAGCACGACCCCTACGCCGAGGTGTTCGGCAGCCAGTGATGGCCACGCTTCCCGCCCGGGCGCGCCTCAGCCGGCGGCCGGGGCGTCCGGCTGGTGTTCCGGGCGGGCGGCGATGAATGCCGGCAGCGCCAGGCAGGCGGCCTCGATCCGGCGGATGGTCGGATACGCGGCAAGGTCCACCCCGAACCGGCGCGCGTTGTACACCTGCGGGACCAGGCAGCAGTCCGCCAGGGTGGGCGTCTCGCCTTCGCAGAAATCGCCGGTGGAAGGATGGTCGGCCAGCAGCGCCTCGACCGCGCGGAAGCCGTCCTCGATCCAATGCCGCACCCAGCCGTCGCGCTCCGGCTGCGGCACTCCCCACTCGCGCTCGAAGTACTGCAGCACGCGCAGGTTGTTGAGCGGATGGATGTCGCAGGCCACCAGCAGCGCGAGTGCGCGCACGCGCTGGCGCTCGCGCGCGGTGGCCGGCAGCAGCGCCGGCTCCGGCCACACCTCGTCGAGGTATTCCAGGATCGCCAGCGACTGGGTCAGGCGGCGCTGGCCGTGGCACAGGGTGGGCACCAACGCCTGCGGGTTGAGGTCGCGGTAGGCCGCGGAGTGCTGCTGGCCGCCGTCCAGCACCAGGTGCACCGGCACGGTGTCGTAGGCCAGACCCTTCAGGTTCAGCCCGATCCGCACCCGGTAGGCCGCGCTGGAGCGCCAGTAGGAATACAGCCGCAGGGGTTCGCTCATCCGCCCACCTTAATGCCGCGCATGCACGGCCGCCATGCCGCTGGCGGCGCCGGTTCGACCGCCCGCCGCCCTCAGCCGGCGGGGGCCTGCTGGATCCGCTGCTCGATCGCGCCGAACACGCTGCGGCCGTCGTGGTCCAGCATCTCGATCCGCACCACGTCGCCGAAGCGCATGAACGGGGTCAGCGGCTTGCCGTGCTCCAGGGTTTCCACCGTGCGCTTCTCGGCGAAGCAGGACGCGCCCTTGGCGGTGTCCTGGTTGGCCACGGTGCCGGAGCCGACGAGGGTCCCGGCCGCCAGCGGGCGGGTCTTGGCCGCATGCGCCACCAACTGGGCGAAGTCGAACTGCATGTCCACGCCCGCTTCCGGGGCGCCAAACCACTGGCCGTTGATGTGGGTCAGCATCGGCAGGTGCACCTTGTTGCCCTGCCAGGCCGCGCCCAGCTCGTCGGGGGTCACCAGCACCGGGCTGAGCGCGCTGCGCGGCTTGGACTGCAGGAAGCCGAAGCCCTTGGCCAGCTCGTCCGGGATCAGGTTGCGCAGCGACACGTCGTTGACCAGCCCGACCAGCTGGATGTGCGCGGCCGCCCGCGCCGGGTCCACGCCCATCGGCACGTCGTCGGTCACCACCACCACCTCGGCCTCGAGGTCGATGCCGTAGTCCTCGCTGCCCACCAGCACCGGATCGCGCGGGCCATAGAACCCGGCGCTGACCGCCTGGTACATCAGCGGATCGACGTAGAAGCTCTCCGGCACCTGCGCCCCGCGCGCGCGGCGCACGCGCTCCACGTGCGGCAGGTAGGCGCTGCCGTCGACGAATTCGTAGGCACGCGGCAGCGGCGCCGCCAGCGCCTGCATGTCGAGCGCGAACTCGCCGGCGACCGGCCCGGCCTCCAGCGCCTCGGCCAGCGCATTCAGGCGCGGCGCGGCCTGCTGCCAGTCGTCCAGCGCGCGCTGCAGGGTCGTCGCGATGCCATCGGCGCGCACCGCGCGCGACAGGTCGCGCGAGACCACGACCAGGGTGCCGTCGCGCCCGCCTTCCTTGAGAGAGCCCAGTTTCATTGCGACCTCGCTGCTGCGGTTTCGGAATCGTGAATTTAGTTGCAATTGTAATCAGTGCCCGGGCACGGCGGCCATGCCCGCGCCGGCGCCGGGCCGGCCCGCCTCCGGCGGATCGCCAAGGAAGCCGGCGGCGCGGAAGGTCAGCACCAGGGTGTCGCGATGGCCGCCGGCCGCGGCCTCGGGCTGGATCGGGGTGGATTCATGGATCACCCGCGCATCGTCCAGCAGCAGCAGCGACCACGGCTCGGCCAGGGTGAAGCGCTGGCCGTCCGGGCCGTGGGGGGGGAACACCCGGGTCTCGCCGCCGCGGATCGCGTGCCGCGCCACCAGCAGCACCGCGACGAAATCCACCCCGTCGCGGTGCGCGCCCTCCGGGGTGGGACGGCCGATGCCGCCGCTGGTGTCGATCCGGAACTGGTGCGCCTCCACGTGCCAGCGCGGCACCGCCGGGCGCTGGCGGTCGCAGGCCGCGGCCAGCCCCAGCACCAGCGGCACGAAGCCCGGCGCGGCCACGGTGGCCGGGTCCAGCGGCGCGAACCAGCGGTCCATGCCGCCGTGCAGCGCGTTGTAGTCCAGCGGCTGCCAGTGGCGGCGATGTGGCACCGGGTGCAGCCGGCCGGCCTCGACCACGAACGAGCCGTGCCGACGCCGGCGGTAGCGGCCGCCATCCTTGAGGTACTCGTCCGCCGGCAGGTCGTCCCAGCCGGGCGCCAGCGCCTGCAGCGCGGCCAGCGGCACGCCCGCCAGCTCCGCCACGTCGGCCGCGCCCAGCACGGCGTGGCCGCGCGCGCGCAGGGCCTGGTCGAGCGCCGGCAGCGGGATCAGGGGCGGCGGAAAGCTGGCGACGGCCGACATGCACAGGTCCGGGAAGAGCGGGCGCCCATTCTCGCACCGGCCCGCCTGCCGCGGCCCGCTTCGGCGCGGCGGCATTGGGACGTACAATGCGCGGTCGTCGAACCTGCAGTGCCCAACCCCCGTGAAAGCCCAGCTCCGCGCCCTGATCGACCAGGGCCTGACCGCCCTGCGTTCCGCCGGCATCCTGCCGGCCGACCTCGCATCCCCCGAGTTCGTGATCGAGCGCCCGAAGGAGCGCGCGCACGGCGACTTCTCCTGCAATGCCGCGCTGCTGCTGGCCAAGGCCGCGCGCAGCAATCCGCGCGCGCTGGCGCAGGCGCTGGTGGACGCGCTGCCGGCCTCGGATGCCATCGCCGAGGTGGAGATCGCCGGCCCCGGCTTCATCAACTTCCGCCTGACCGCGGCCGCCTGGCAGCAGCAGGTGCGCGCGATCCACGCCGCCGGCCCCGCGTTCGGCCACAACACCGGCGGCGGCGGCAGGACGGTGGGCGTGGAGTACGTCTCCGCCAACCCGACCGGCCCGCTGCACGTCGGCCACGGCCGCGCCGGCGCGATCGGCGACTGCATCGCGCGGGTGCTGGCCGCCAACGGCTGGGACGTGAAGCGCGAGTTCTACTACAACGACGCCGGTGTGCAGATCAACAACCTGGCGATCTCCACCCAGGCGCGCGCCAAGGGCCTGAAGCCGGGCGATGCCGGCTGGCCGGCCGACGCCTACAACGGCGACTACATCGCGGATGTCGCGGCCGCCTACCTGCGCGGCGACAGCGTGGAGGTGGACGGCCACGTGGTGGCTGGCAAGGCGGACGCCGACGACCTCGACGCCATCCGCCAGTTCGCGGTGGCCTACCTGCGGCGCGAGCAGAACGCGGACCTGGCCGCGTTCGGGGTCGCGTTCGACGTGTATTTCCTGGAGTCCTCGCTGTACGCCGACGGCAAGGTGGAGGAAACCGTGCGCGAGCTCATCGCCCACGGCCACACCTACGAGGAAGGCGGCGCGCTGTGGCTGCGCACCACCGACTTCGGCGACGACAAGGACCGCGTGATGCGCAAGTCCGACGGCACCTACACCTACTTCGTGCCGGACGTGGCCTACCACCTGTCCAAGTGGCAGCGCGGCTACGTGCGCGCCATCACCGAACTCGGCGCCGACCACCATGGCTCGCTGGCGCGCGTG
>JBKBXH010000121.1:0-4893 GCA_046313655.1 Thermomonas sp.
GCCGGCCAGTTGCTGGACATCGTGGCGGAGCGGCTGGCATGAGCGCGCACGTGCTGCAGGTAAAGGTGCTGGATCCGCGCTTCGGCCGCGAATGGGAGTTGCCGGCCTATGCCACCGCGCACAGCGCGGGGATGGACCTGCGCGCCGCGCTGGAGGCGCCGCTGCGGCTGGAGCCCGGCGCGACCGCGCTGGTGCCCTCCGGGCTGGCCATCCACATCGCCGATCCCGGCCTGTGCGCGGTCATCCTGCCGCGCTCCGGGCTGGGCCATAAGCACGGCATCGTGCTCGGCAACGGCACCGGCCTGATCGACGCCGACTACCAGGGGCCGCTGATGGTGAGCCTGTGGAACCGCGCCGCGCAGGCGTTCGAGATCGCGCCCGGGGACCGCATCGCCCAGCTGGTGTTGCTGCCGGTGGTGCGCGCGGTGCTGCAAGTGGTGGATACTTTCGAGGAGAGCGCGCGCGGGCAGGGAGGCTTCGGCCATACCGGCGTGCGCTGACGGGGGAATCGCATGGCTGTGTTCGGGTTGGGTCGCAAGGACAAGGACGGGGCGGACGCCGAGGCGCCGCGCGGGTTGCAGTTCGATCCGCTGCAGGCGGCGCGGCTGCTGCCGTGGCTGGTCGCGCTGCTGCTGGTGCTGGGCGTGTGGTGCCTGGTCGCCGGCGGTCTGCGCCTGCGCGACGAGAGCCGCCAGCATTCGCTGGAGTTCGCGCGCGACGACGCGGCGGTGTCGGTGCGGCGCGTGCTCAACGAGCAGCGCCAGCGGTTCGGCACCCAGCTGGCCTCGCGCGAGCTGGCGGCCGCGCTGGCGGCGGGCGACCGCGAGGCCGCGGCCGCGGCGCTGAAGCAGGGCTGGAGCGACGTCGCCCGCACCGGGGTCTGGCCGGCCGACCTGGAAGAGCTCTACGCCAGCCTGCCGCGGGCCGGCTTCGGCACCGTGGCGGTGATCGAGGCGGCCCTGTCCAGCGGCAAGACCAGCACCCGCATCGTGCAGGTGCAGGGCCAGCACCGGCTGGCGCTGGCGGCGCCGGTGAAGGGCGCGACCCCGATGGTGGCCTACGTCGAGCTGCCGCTGACCCGGCTGGAGAGCGGGGTCGAGTCGCCGGCGCTGCCAGCAGGCACCTACCTCGCCCTGCGCCAGGGCCAGCGCAGCGTGATCGAGCGCGGCGAACTGGCATTGGGCAATGCGGCCGAGGCGATGGCCGCGCGCGTGCCCGACAGCGACCTGCGCATCGCCGCATCGGCTCCCGACATGGCGGCCACGCCGTTCGCGCTGGACGGCATTCCCGCGCTCGCGCTGGGCGTGATCCTGCTGGTCGGCGCTGGCGTGCTGTGGCTGCGGGTGCGGCCGCGCCTGCTGGCGCTGGGCGGAGCCGGCGTGGTCGAGGCCGGGCCGACCCTGGCCGACCTGCAGCAGGAACTGCCGGCGGCCGAGCCGGCGCCGAGGGTGAAGGTGCGCGAGCACGACCGCCCCGAGCGCGCCGCGCGGGTGCCGGTGGTGATCGACCACCGTATCTTCCGCGCCTACGACATCCGCGGCGTGATCGGGCATTCGCTGGATCCCGGCGTGGCCGAACTGATCGGCCAGGCGATCGGCTCGGTGATGGCCGAGCAGGGGCTGGAGGCGATCGTGGTCGGGCGCGACGGCCGCCTGTCCGGCCCGGACCTGGCGCAGGGCCTGATCCGCGGCCTGCGCAAGGCCGGCCGCAACGTGATCGACATCGGCATGGTGCCGACCCCGGTGGTGTACTTCGGCACCTACCACCTGCGCACCGGCTGCGGGGTGGCCATCACCGGCAGCCACAACCCGCCGGATTACAACGGGTTCAAGATCGTGGTCGGCGGCCAGACCCTGGCCGGCGAGGCGATCAAGGACCTGCATGCGCGGATCGCCGAGGATCGCCTGCTGCAGGCCGACGTGGAAGGCACCCTGGACGAGCGCGACATCGGCGAGGACTACGTGCAGCGGATCGCCGGCGACATCCAGATCGGCCAGCCGCTGAAGGTGGTGGTGGATGCCGGCAACGGCGCCGCCGGCATCCTCGGCCCGCGCGTGCTGGAGGCGATCGGTGCCGATGTCACCCCGCTGTTCTGCGACGTGGACGGCAACTTCCCCAACCACCATCCGGACCCGGGCGACCCACACAACCTGGAGGCGCTGGTGCAGATGGTGCAGCGCCTGGACGCCGATCTCGGCATCGCGTTCGACGGCGACGGCGACCGCCTCGGCGTGGTTTCCAAGTCCGGCAAGGCCATCTTCCCCGACCGCCTGCTGATGCTGTTCGCCGCCGATGTGCTGGAGCGCAACCCGGGCGCGGTGATCGTGTACGACGTAAAGTGCACCGGCCGCCTGCCGGTGCAGATCCTGCGCCACGGCGGCAGTCCGCTGATGTGGAAGACCGGGCACTCGCTGATCAAGGCCAAGATGCGCGAGACCGATGCCGCGCTGGCCGGCGAGATGAGCGGCCACTTCTTCTTCGCGGAGCGCTGGTTCGGGTTCGACGACGGCATCTACGCCGCGGCGCGCCTGCTGGAGATCCTGGACGTGCGCGGCGAGGCGCCGGAGGCGGTGTTCGATGCGCTGCCGGACGGCGTGTCCACCGCCGAGATCAAGGTTGAGCTGCCGGACGACGGCGACCCGCACGAGTTCGTCGAGCGCCTGCGCCTGACCGCCGGGTTCGAGGGCGCGCGCATCACCACCCTCGACGGCGTGCGCGTGGACTGGCCGGACGGCTGGGGCCTGGTGCGCGCCTCCAACACCACGCCGGTGCTGGTGATGCGCTTCGATGCCGAGACCACCAGCGGCATGGCACGCATCCAGCAGGCGTTTCGCGACAAGCTGCTGCAGCTCGAGCCGGCCCTGCGCCTGCCGTTCTGAGCCTGTTCCGGGCTGGCTCGGAGCCTGCTCGCGTCTGCCCTTGAAGTCTTGGCCCCGCATCGGCGGGGCCTTGCCGTTCGCCGCGCCTGCGGCCGGGTGGGGCGCGGCCTACTTGTCCGCGGCGGGCGCGGCGGCGGCCGCTGCTGCGCCGCCCTTCATCTCGCGGTAGCGGCGCAGGGAGTCGGCCAGCTCGTTTTCCAGCGCGGCACGGTCTTCCTCCTGCGCGAGCAGGATCTGGCGCTGGCGCAGCAGCTCGGCATGCTGCTGCAGGATGGAGCGGATGAGCCGCGGCGGGACCGGGGTGCCGGCCAGCTCCTGGTCGCCGGCTTGGCGCAGCAGCGACAGCAGGCTGGCATGCAGAGTGGTGATGCCCAACCGGCTGGCCTTCAGGGTTTCGTCCAGCAGCGCGGTGCGCTCGCCGTAGGCGCGGCGCAGGTCGGCTTCGGTCATGTACGACTCGACCATCGCCAGATCGCGCCGCTTCTGCATGGCATCGGCTTCGGCCTGGCGGCGTGCGACATCGGCCGCCTGCTGCGCTGCGCTGCGCTCCTGTTCGGTCAGCGCGCGGTCCACCTGCGCGGTGGGCAGCCCGCTCTTGATGCTGATCTCGGTGCGCGCGCTGTCGGCGGCGGAGGCGGGCAGGGCGTCGCCGCAGACCTTGCGGCCGTTTTCCTCCCAGCAGTAGATCTTCTTCTGCGGTGGCGGCGCGGTCTGCGCGGCGGCATGGCCCGCACCGGCAAGGGCGAGGGCGGTGACGGCGATCAGGCGGAAATGGTGCGGCATGGACGGCCCCCCGTGGCTGCCGATGAGCGTATCAGACGACCCCGTAGCGCGCGCGGTAGGCGAGCAGGGCATCGCGATGGGCGGCCAGCGCCGCGCTGCCGCCGGCGAAGGCCAGCAGGTCGGACAGGGTGGCCACGGCGACCACCGGGATCGCGTGCTCGGCCGCCACCGCCTGCGCCGCCGATTCTGCCGCGTCCTCGCGCACGCGCTCCTGGCGGTCGAGCGCGATCACGATCCCGGCCGGGACGCCGCCGGCGTCGCGGATGATGGCCAGCGCCTCGCGGATCGCGGTGCCGGCGGTGATCACGTCGTCCACGACCAGCACCCGGCGCCCGGCCAGCGGCGCGCCGATCAGGCTGCCGCCCTCGCCGTGCGCCTTGGCTTCCTTGCGGTTGAACGCCAGCGGCAGGTCGCGGCCGCGGCGCGCGTATTCGCAGGCCAGCGCGGTGGCCAGCGGGATGCCCTTATAGGCCGGGCCGAACACCAGGTCGAAGTCCAGCGCGGCGGCATCCATCGCGTCGGCGTAGCAGGCGGCTAGCCCGGCCAGCGCCGCCCCGGAGTCGAAGCGCCCGGCATTGAAGAAGTAGGGGCTGGTGCGGCCGGACTTCAGGGTGAATTCGCCGAAGCGCAGCGCCTCGGCGTTCAGGGCCAGCTGCAGGAAACGGCCGCGATGGTCGGACATGGGTGAAGGGGCGATGGCGTCGGAGGGTGCAAAGGTTACCGCATGGAACCGCTATCCTTGGCCGATGCGCATCCTCACCTTCAATGCCAACGGCCTGCGTTCGGCCGCCTCCAAGGGGTTCTTCGACTGGTTCGCCGCGCGCGACGTGGACGTGCTCTGCGTGCAGGAGACCAAGGCCCAGGAGCACCAGCTCAGCGACGCCGCGTTCCGTCCCGACGGCTACCAGGCGTGGTTCAAGGACGCCTCCACCAAGAAGGGCTACAGCGGCGTGGCGATCTACAGCCGGCGCGCGCCGGACGAAGTGCGCACGGCGCTCGGCTGGGCGCCGTTCGACGACGAGGGCCGCTACATCGAGGCGCGCTTCGGCAACCTGTCGGTGGTCAGCTTCTACATCCCCTCGGGGAGTTCCGGCGAGCTGCGCCAGGGCTTCAAGGAAGCCGTGATGGCCTGGCTCAGGCCGATCCTGGACCAGTGGCTGGCCAGCGGCCGCGAGTACGTGCTGTGCGGGGACTGGAATATCGTGCGCGCGAAGAACGACATCAAGAACTG
>JBKBXH010000122.1:0-4878 GCA_046313655.1 Thermomonas sp.
GTGAACGCGCGCTGCAGGTTCAGGAAGTCATCCAGGTTCGGGTCGTAGTAGTAGCCCCACTTCACGCTGGTGCCCCACCAGACGTAGCTCGAGCCGATGTGGTACTTCACCTTTTCCTGGTTCAGCAGCACATCGGCATACAGCTGCGCATCGCTGGTCAGGTCGAAGGTGGAGTGCACGTACAGCTGCGCGCTTTCCTTCTCGTTCTTCAGGGTGCGGTAGCCGGGGGTGTAGAACGAACCGCAATAGTGGGTGTCGCCGAAGTCCGGGCGGGTCTGCAGGTCGACCGTGCCGCCGAAGCCGGCCTTCACGTTCGCGCAGTTGTTCGGATCCATGAAGTTGTAGCTGGTAAACGGGCTGTACACCAGCCAGTCGCGGCTGGCCAGCGGCGCCGCGCCGTTGTAGGCGTTCTGGTTGAACTGCTTGGTCAGGTCGCGCTGGTAGGCCCACACCGGGTCCACCTTCTCGGCCTGCACGCCCAGCAGGGTGTTCCAGCGGCCATCCTTGCTGGTGAAGCTGTCGGCATAGCTGAGCCGCCCGCTGCGGCCGCCGCCCTCGTCATAGCCGCCGATGCGGCCGCTGAGCACGGCACCGTCGATGTTCTTCTTCAGGATGATGTTGACCACGCCGGCGATGGCGTCGGAGCCGTACAGCGAGGATTGCCCGCCGGGCAGGATCTCGATGCGGTCCACCAGGTCCACCGGGATGCCGCTGATGTTGTTGAACACGTCGGTGCCGTTGTACAGCGCCGGGTAGTTGGCCATCGGGCGGCCGTCGATCAGGTACTTGACGTAGCTCGGCGACAGGCCGAACAGGCTGAGGGTCTCGGCACCCTGGGTGAACGAGGCCGAGCTCTGGTTGTTCTGCACGCCGCCGGTGGCGAACGAGCTCTTCTGCAGCACTTCGGCCACGTTGTTGAAGCCGCGGGCCTGGATGTCCTCGGCCGAGATGATGGTGACCGGGACGAAGGTCTCGACCTGGGTCTGCGGGATCAGCGAGCCGGTGACCACGATCTTGTCCAGGTCCTTGGCCTTGCCTTCGGCCTTGGCGGCAGGCTTCTGGTCCTGGGTGGGCTGCGCGTTCTGGTCCTGGGCTATGGCGGTGGCGGGCAGCAAGAGAGCGGCCAGCGCGAGTGCCAGCGGGCGACGAAGGGGGGTGGAACGGCGATGAACTGCCATGTTGGGAGTCCTTTTGTTTTTCTAGGGGAGAGAAAATGCGTCCGGAATCAAGCGGTTGGACGCGGCCCGATAGTGTCGGGACCGTGAACCTTACACCGGTTTAACGGATTTTTCCCATGACCAAAGGCACGGACGCCTGTTCAGGAACATCAAGGGTGCACGATATTTAGGACTTCGCAGGTGGGGCAGCGCGTAAAATCGGTTGCTTTACTCCCGGAGTCTTTCCACCCATGCCCCGCCTCCCTCCCCATGCCGTCCAGGGCGAACTCAAGCCGCTGGCGAATGTGCGCAACATCATTGCTGTGGGTTCCGGCAAGGGCGGGGTGGGCAAGTCCACGGTGACGGTGAATCTGGCGCTGGCGCTGGTGGCGGAAGGGCTGCGGGTAGGGGTGCTGGATGCCGACATCTACGGGCCCAGCATCCCCATGATGCTGGGCCTGTCGGGCAGGCCGGAGAGCCCGGACGGCAAGCACATCCTGCCGCTGCGCGCGCACGGGGTGGAGGCGATGTCGATCGGGCTGCTGGTGGACCAGGACGCGGCCATGATCTGGCGCGGGCCGATGGTCACCCAGGCCCTGACGCAGATGCTGAACGAGACCCGCTGGGACGACCTCGACGTGCTGCTGCTGGACCTGCCGCCGGGCACCGGCGACATCCAGCTCACGCTGGCGCAGAAGGTGCCGGTGGCCGGCGCGGTGATCGTGACCACCCCGCAAGACGTGGCCACCCTGGATGCGCGGCGCGCCCTGGCGATGTTCCGCAAGGTGGGGATCGCGGTGCTGGGCCTGGTGGAGAACATGGCGGTGCACGTGTGCCGCCAGTGCGGGCATGCCGAGCACGTGTTCGGCGCCGGCGGGGGCGAGCGCATGGCGGCGCGGTACGACGTGCCGCTGCTGGGCGCGCTGCCGCTGGAACTGGCGATCCGCGAACAGGGCGATGCCGGGGTGCCGCTGGTGGCGGCGCTGCCGCAGTCGCCGGCGGCGCAGGCCTACCGCGAGGCCGCGCGCGCGCTGCTGGCCCGGCTGCAGCAGCAGCCGGCGCTGCGCAGCGGGATCATGGCCTCGCTGCTGGGCGATTGAACGTCCCGCGTCCGTTTGCCCGGCGCGATGGGGCGGGGCGGGCGAACGGACGCAGTTGCCGACGCGGGGCTCCTGCGCGAACCCCCTGCGCGACCCCCTACAATCGCCACCTTTCGATCCGAGGAAACCGCATGAGCATCAAGAGCGACCGCTGGATCCGCCGCATGGCCGAACAGCACGGCATGATCGAGCCGTTCGCCCCCGGCCAGGTCAAGACCGCCGCCGACGGCCACCGCATCGTCAGCTATGGCACCTCCAGCTACGGCTACGACGTGCGCTGCTCGCGCGAGTTCAAGGTGTTCACCAACATCAACTCGACCATCGTCGATCCCAAGCACTTCGACCCGAAGAGCTTTGTGGACGTGGTGGACGACGAGTGCATCATCCCGCCCAACTCGTTCGCGCTGGCGCGCACGGTGGAATATTTCCGCATCCCGCGCGATACCCTGGTGGTGTGCCTGGGCAAGAGCACCTACGCCCGCTGCGGGATTATCGTCAATGTCACCCCGCTGGAGCCGGAGTGGGAAGGGCACGTCACCCTCGAGTTCAGCAACACCACCCCGCTGCCGGCGCGGATCTACGCGGGCGAGGGCGTCGCCCAGATGCTGTTCTTCCAGTCCGATGCCGACGACGTGTGCGAAACCAGCTACAAGGACCGCGGCGGCAAGTACCAGGGCCAGACCGGCGTGACCCTGCCGCGCACCTGAGCGCGCTTGGGTCAGCCCTGGCCGGCGCCCAGTGCGGCGCGCAGGGCGTTCACCCGTTGCACCAGCTCTTCCGGCGCATACGGCCGCGCGTGCGCGGCGCCCCAGACCGGGCGCGGCCAGGCGATGTCGTCGCGGAAGCGCGCGATCACGTGCACGTGCAGCTGCGGCACCTGGTTGCCCAGCGCCGCCACGTTCAACTTGTCCGGCTTGAACAGCGCCTTCAGCGCGCGCGCGGCGAGGTCGATCTCCGCGCTCAGGCGGGTGCGCTGGGCGGGGTCGAGGTCGATGATCTCCACCGCATCGGCCACCTTCGGCACCAGCACCAGCCACGGATGGTTGGCATCGTCCATCAGGCGCACTTCGCACAGCGACAGGTCGATGACCGGCGCGGTGTCGTCGGCCAGGCGGGGGTCCAGGTGCCAGGGGCTCATCGCAGGTGCTCCGTGAAGAACGCCAGGGTGCGCCGCCACGCCAGCGCGGCGGCCTCGGGCTGGTAGGGCGGGTCGGGCGCGCGGTTGAAGGCGTGGTCGGCCTCGGGATACACGAAGACTTGCGCCTGCGGCTGCTTGCGCCGGTGGGCCTCGATGGCCTCGGGCGGGATGTGCGCGTCCAGCGCGCCGAAATGGAACATCAGCGGCGCCCGCGCCGGCTCGTCCAGGTACTGCACGTTGCGCGCGCCGTAATAGCTCACCGCCGGCAGCCCCAGCCGGGTGGCGGCCAGCAGGGCCACGGTGCCGCCCCAGCAGAAGCCGACCACGCCCACGGGCAGGTGCTGTGCACGCAGGGCCTCGGCGGCCGCCGAGGCGACTGCCAGCGCCTCCTCCAGCCCCAGCCGCGCCACCAGCTCGCGGCCGCGGGCGGTGCCTTCGGCGTCGTAGGCCAGCACCGTGCCGGGTTCCAGGCGGTCGAAGAACGCCGGGGCCAGCGCCACGAACCCGGCCGCGGCCAGCTGGGCGCAGACCGCGCGGATGTGGTCGCTGACCCCGAAGATTTCCTGCACCACCACCACCGCCCCCCGCGGCGTGCCTTCGGGGTCCTCGCGCCAGGCCTGCAGCGGGCCGGAGGACGTGGGAAGTGCTTGCCAGTGACCCATCGCGGGCTCCTCCTGCGGGCATGTATGGCGGATGACGCGATGCGCGGTTGCCTGCGGCCACGGCGGCGTCGCGGCGGGTGCGTATAATTTCGCACCTTTTCACGTGGCCGTGGCATGTCCCTGCAACAACCGAAAGTCGGCTTCGTCAGCCTCGGCTGCCCCAAGGCGCTGGTGGATTCCGAGCGCATCCTCACCCAGTTGCGGGTGGAGGGCTATGATCTAGTGCAGACCTACGACGATGCCGACGTGGTGGTGGTCAACACCTGCGGCTTCATCGACAGCGCGGTGGCCGAGTCGCTGGACGCCATCGGCGAGGCCATGGCCGAGAACGGGAAGGTTATCGTCACCGGCTGCCTGGGCAAGCGCGCGGACGTGATCCGTGAGGCGCACCCCGGCGTGCTGTCGATCAGCGGCCCGCAGGACTACGCCAGCGTGATGGGCGCGGTGCACGCCGCGCTGCCGCCAAAGCACGACCCGTTCGTGGACCTGCTGCCGGCTCCCCGTCGCCTTGGCGACGGGGAAATCGAGGGCGTCGGGTTGAAGCTGACGCCGAAGCACTACGCGTACCTGAAGATTTCCGAAGGCTGCAACCACCGCTGCAGCTTCTGCATCATCCCGTCGATGCGCGGCGACCTGGTCTCGCGCCCGGTGGACGACGTGCTGCGCGAAGCCGAGAAGCTGGTGCGCGGCGGCGTCAAGGAGCTGCTGGTGGTTTCGCAGGACACCAGTGCCTACGGCGTGGACCTGAAATACGCGCCGCGCCCGTGGGGCGGCAACGTGTACGAGACGCGGATGAAGGCGCTGTGCGAAGGCCTGTCCGA
>JBKBXH010000123.1:0-4866 GCA_046313655.1 Thermomonas sp.
TCGAGATCGAGACCGATACCGGCGTGCGCGGCGTGGCCGTGACCACCGGAGGAGAGCCTGCGGCCTATCTGGTCGAAAAGCACTTTGCCCGCTTCATCGAAGGCCGCAAGGTCACCGAGATCGAGCTGATCCGCTCCACGGAAGAGGAGAAGGGGCAGCAGATCGCGAACGTGGCGGGGTATCAAGGGAACCGCAACGGCTATGCGGCCGAGGGCTTGCGCGCGCTACAGGCTACCGCCCGCGCGCGGCGCAATGTGTTTGAATCGCTGATGGAAGCGGTGAAGACGCATTCGCTCGGGCAGATCAGCCATGCGTTGTATGAGGTGGGTGGGGAGTATCGACGGAATATGTAGTTCGGTCGCGCCTGTATCCGGCGGCTCTGGCAAAATTGTGTGCAGTCATCCGGCCCTGGAACCCCATGCCCTCGCTTTCCCACCACGTCCCCGCGCCCGCAGCGGTGCCGGCCGGCACCACGCTGACCATCGCGCGTCCCGACGACTGGCACCTGCACCTGCGCGATGGCGAGGCGCTGGCCGCGGTGCTGCCGCATACGGCGGCGCAGTTCGCGCGGGCGATCGTGATGCCGAACCTGCGGCCGCCGGTGACCATCACGGCGCTGGCGGCGGCCTACCGCGAGCGGATCCTGGCGGCGCGGCCGGCGGGCTCGGACTTCCAGCCGCTGATGACGCTGTACCTCACCGACAACACGCCGGCCGGGGAGATCCACGCCGCCAAGGCCAGTGGCTTCGTGCATGCGGTGAAGCTGTACCCGGCGGGGGCCACCACCAATTCCGATTCCGGCGTCACCGACCTGCGCCACGTCCGCGCGGCGCTGGAGGCCATGCAGGAGACGGGCATGGTGCTGGCGATCCACGGCGAGGTGACCGACCGCGAGATCGACGTGTTCGACCGCGAGAAAGTGTTCATCGAAAACACCCTGATCCCGCTGCGCCGCGAGTTCCCGGGGTTGCGCGTGGTGCTGGAGCACATCACTACCCAGGAGGCGGCTGACTACGTTCGCGAGGCCGACGGCGAGATCGCCGCCACCATCACCGCGCACCACCTGCTGTACAACCGCAACGCGATCTTCAGCGGCGGCATCCGCCCGCATTACTACTGCCTGCCGGTGCTCAAGCGCGAACGGCACCGGCGCGCGCTGCTGGAGGCCGCCACCAGCGGCAACCCGCGCTTCTTCCTGGGCACCGATTCGGCCCCGCATGCGCGCGGCGACAAGGAGGCCGACTGCGGCTGCGCCGGCTGCTACACCGGCCTGCACGCGCTGGAGCTGTACGCCACCGCGTTCGAGGCCGCCGGCCGGCTGGAGCAGTTGGAGGGCTTCGCCAGCCACTTTGGCGCGGACTTCTACCGCCTGCCGCGCAACACCGGCACGGTGACGCTGCGCAAGGAGGAATGGGTGATCCCGGCCGAACTGCCGTTCGGCGCGCGTACGCTGGTGCCGCTGGCGCAGGGCGAGACGCTGGGCTGGCGGCTGGCCGGCTGAATCGCCCGCCGCGCAACGGCGGCGGCGCTTGCGGTATCGTCGCGTTCCTGTTCCCCCGCAGGTACATCCATGAAAGCGACTGTTGTCGGCCTGGTCACGCCGCACGTGTTCAAGGTCATCGATCTCGCCAAGCAGGCCCAGTCGGGCACCAACGTGGACTGGCATCTGCGCGATGCCGTGGCCCGGACGGTGGATGAGCTGGGCCAGCAGTTCAACGCGCGCGAGCTGCTCACCGCCTACGCGCACGGGCTGGAGACCGCCGCCGGCGATGCCGGCCCGGGCCGCACGACGTATGCCGGGCTGCTGCAGACGGCGGCGGGGATGGCGCGGCGCGAGCTGCACAAGCTGGACTGACCGCCGCGCGCCGATTTTCCGCGCGCGGATTGTCCCTGCGCGATCTCCCTGCGCGATCTGCCCGTGCGGGCGCGCTACCCGTCGCGCGTGGCCTCGCCGCTGCCGCCCACGCGCCGCACGCGCTGGCGATAGTCGCCCACGTTGTCGCCGCGGATGCGGGTTTCGCGGGTACCGGTGATGGTGTTCACCTTGCGGTCGCTGCCGGTGACCGGCTGCGCCTCCACCCGGGTCTCGCGCTCGAACGCGTGCGACTTGTCGGTGTTGCGGTAGTAGCGGTACATCGCCCAGTAGAAGCCGGCGGCGCCGGCCGGGCCCAGCAGCAGCCAGAGTGCGCTGTCGTCGCTCATCAGGTGTGCCCCACGATCCAGATGGCCAGGGTTTCCAGCACGGTGCCGGTGGCCAGCGCGGCCAGCAGCAGCTTCCAGTGCTGGATCGGGATGCTGCCCATGGTCTTGCCGGTGCGGCCGTTGACCGCGATGTAGTGCAGCATCCCGCCGTTCGGGCCGGGCTGGTGGTAGGAGTACAGCCACACCGGCAGGTACATGGCCACCCAGCGGCTGCCGTGCACGTCGATCGCCTCTTCCTCCCAGCGCACGCCACGGTCATAGCGGCGCACCGAGCCTTCCACCTGCGCGCGCGCGATCGACAGCAGCTGGTCGTCCAGCACCGGCATCAGCTGCGCCACGTCGAGGTCGCGCTTCTCGGAGCTGAAGCCGGACAGGTAGGAGGCGTTCCACTTCACCGCGTTCTTGGTGTCGAACGGCAGGATCGCGTTGATGATGTTGTTGGTGTTGACCCGGGTGTCGAGGTTGCCGCGGCTGCGCGAGGATTCCAGCGGCAGGTCGTCCACCGTGAACGCCACCTGGCGCTCCACCGCGTACACGTCGGCGTCGTAGTAGGTCTTCTTGTCGTTGTCGCTGCCGCGGGTGTAGCGGCGGGTCTCGATCTCGCCGTAGCCGGCCACCTCGGCGCTGGCATTGGCGTCCACGATCATGTACGGCAGGTACACGCCGGTGACGTTCTCGGGCGTGAACTGCTCCTTGAACTCCTTCAGCGCGAACAGCCGGCGCTTGTCCACGAACTGGCGGATGCGCGCCACCGCATCCTCCTTGCGGATGTGGAAGGGCAGCACCGCGTCCGGCACCGCGCCGTTGGCGATCTGCTCGTTCACGCCGAACACGTGCCGGCACCAGTGGCAGCGCGCGGTCATGCCGGCCTCGGTGTTGACCGTGACCTCGGCGCCGCAGCCGGCGCACTTGAAGCTGACCAGGGCCGCGCTGCCGGCGTCGATGTCGCGCGCGCCGGAAGCGATCACCGTGCCGTGCAGCTGGTCGATGCCCTCGCCCAGCCCGAACGCCTCCTCGACCCGCTCGGCATGCCATTCGTGCCGGCAGTACAGGCAGATCAGCAGGTCGCTGCCCGGCTTCTGGCGGATGTCGCTGGCCCCGCACTTGGGGCAGCGGTTGAGGCCGTCCTTCAGCTCCTCGGCGGCAGTGTCGATGGCGACCGGATCGGGCGCCAGCAGTTCGTCGCGGACCGGGCCGGGCAGGGTGTCGGGGTCCAGCGGCAGGCTGCCCGGCGCGGGCGGCACGTCGCGCGGCGAGCCCGGGCCGGTGGGCGCGGGCGGCGGTGGGGTGGTCGGCATGGCGGGCGGCGGGGCGGCGTGCGGGAGGCGCGGATTACAGGCCCAGCGCCTTGGCCTTGAGCGCGTCGTAGTCGGCTTGGGTGATCAGCCCGAGGTCGAGCATCTCCTTGGCCTTCTTCAGCTTCGCCACCGGGTCGTCGCCGGCCGGTGCCGCCGGCTGCTGCAGGCCGCCGATGCCGCCCAGCATGCCCGAGGCCATGCCGAGGCCGACGATCCCGGCCGCGCCGCCGTTCTCGCCGGCCGACTGGATGCCCTGCGCCACGCTGGCCTGCAGGTTGGAGTTGCCGCGCGCGCCGGACAGCGCATCCGCGCGCTGCACGGTCTTCAGCAGCTCGCGGGTGTTAGCGTCGTACTCGATCGAGACGATCGCGGTCTTGACGATCGCCAGCCCGCGCTCGGCCTTCCACTGGTAGCCGGCTTCCACCGCCTCGGCCAGGCTCTGCGCGAAGCCCACCGAATCCTGCTGGATGCGGGTGATGCGGTTGCCCTTGGCCGGGTCGTTGGTATAGCGGCTGAAGGCCGGCGCCAGCGAGCCCACTACCTCGTTGAACAGCTGCGCGGCGGCGGCGTTGTCGAGGTCGGTGAAGTCGAACACGCGGCCCGGCTGCAGGTAGCTGGCCGGCACGAAGTTCTTCACGAACAGGATCGGATCGACGATCTTCAGGGTGTAGGAGCCGCGGGTGATGGCGCCCACCTGGGTGTTGAGGAAGCCGTCGTCCCAGTAGATCTCGGACTGGGTGCCGAAGCGGTTGTCGGGCAGCTCCTTCAGCGAGACGAAGAACGCCAGCTGCTGGCTGCCGGGGATGCCGCCGAACTTGAAGCGCTCCCAGCTCTGCATCACCAGCGAATCGAGCAGCCCGTCGCCGGCGAAGATCGACTTCGACTGCAAATCGTCCGAGCGCCATTCGTAGCCGCCGGGCTCTGCCGCCAGCGCGGTGATCTTGCCGTCCTGCATCAGCAGCAGGCCATAGCCTTCCGGCACCACGATCTTCGAGCCGTTGCTGATGATGTTGGACGAGCCGTGCACGTTGGAACCGCGCCCGGCATTGGTGCCGCGCGGCACCGCGGCGAACAGCGCGGCGGTCGGCGCCAGGCCGTCGGGGATGGTGAGGAAGTCCTTCCACTGGTCGCCCAGCATGCCGCCGACCGCGCCTTTCACCGCCTGAACAAGACCCATGGGTGTACTCCAATGCAAAGACCGTATGGCCGGCCGGAAGGATAACGCCTGCAGGTGGCCCGCAGAGGTCACACATGTCACCCCGCGGGGATGACGCAGACAGGACACGGCAAGCGCGCCGGCACCCGGCCAGCGCGGGCGCTCCCGCGCCGGGGGGGGGCGGGAGCCGCGCGGCCTTAGGAAAGATTT
>JBKBXH010000124.1:0-4834 GCA_046313655.1 Thermomonas sp.
GCTGGCCACCAACCGCGCGCAGAGCGTGGGTTCGCTGCGGGAGCAGGTGCTGGCCAAGGCGCGCCAACGCGGCCTACTCCCTCCTCCCGGCCCCGCGCCGGCGCCTGAGTACGCGCTGCGCCTGCGCGCGGGCTGGCTGCTGGCGGCGTTGCTGCTGTCGCCGCTGGCGCAGGCCGAGACCGTGGCCCGCGTGGCCTCGCCGGACGGCCGCATCGAGGTGCAGCTGGACCTCAATGGCGAGGGCCGGCTGGCCTACCGCGTGCTGCACGACGGCAAGCCGGTGATCAACGATTCGCGGCTGGGCTTCATCTTCCGCAATGGCCGCCAGCTGTTGCGCAACCTGCGCCTGGACGGGCAGGCCAGCACCCAGGTGGACGCCCCCTGGGAGCAGCCCTGGGGCGAGCGCCGCTACGTGCGCGACCACCACAACGAGCTGCGCGCGCATTTCGTCGAGAAGGACGGCGACCACCGCCGCTTCGACATGGTGTTCCGGGTGTTCGACGACGGCGTCGGCTTCCGCTACGACATCCCGCGCCAGCCCGCGCTGCAGCAGGCGCAGATCGTGCAGGAGCTTACCGAGTTCGCGATCGCGCGCCCGGCCACCGCATGGTGGATCCCGGCGCTGGAGTGGAACCGCGAGGAATACCTGTACCGCAAGACCCCGCTGGCCGAGGTGGGCCTGGCGCAGACCCCGCTGACCCTGCGCACCGACGATGGCCTGCACCTGAGCATCCACGAGGCGGCGCTGGTGGACTACGCCGGCATGAACCTGGTGCGCGGCGGCGATGGCGAGCTGCGCGCCGCGCTGACCCCGGGCAGCCCGGTGCCGGTGGTGCGCACGACCCCGTTCGCCACGCCCTGGCGCACCATCACCCTCAGCGAGCGCGCCGGCGGGCTGGTGGAGTCCAACCTGATCCTCAACCTCAACGAGCCCAACCGGCTGGGCGACGTGGGCTGGTTCAGGCCCTCGAAATTCGTCGGCGTGTGGTGGTCGCTGCATCTGAACCAGCAGAGCTGGGCGACCGGCCCGGAGCACGGCGCGACCACCGCCAACACCCGCCGCATGATTGACTTCGCCGCCGCCAACGGGTTCCGGGGGGTGCTGGTGGAAGGCTGGAACGTGGGCTGGGACGGCGACTGGTTCGCCAACGGCTGGAACTTCGACTTCCGCAAGCCAACGCCCGATTACGACCTCAATGGCCTGGCCGCGTACGCCGCGGCGCGCGGCGTGCACCTGATCGGGCACCACGAGACCGGCTGCGCGGTGAGCCACTACGAGCGCCAGATGGACAGCGCGTTCGCGCTGTTCCGGCAGCTGGGGATCGACGTGGTGAAGACCGGCTACGTCTGCGACGCCGGCCAGATCGAGCGCCAGGACGCTCCCGGCGGCGCGGTCCTGCGCGAATGGCACGAAGGCCAGTGGATGAGCAACCACCACCTGCGGGTGGTGCGCGATGCCGCCCGCCACCACGTGGCCATCGACGCGCACGAGCCGATCAAGGACACCGGCCTGCGCCGCACCTATCCGAGCTGGGTCTCGCGCGAGGGCGCGCGCGGCATGGAGTACAACGCCTGGGGCAACCCGCCGAACCCGCCCGAGCACGAGGTGACCCTGGTGTTCACCCGCATGCTGTCCGGCCCGATGGACTACACGCCCGGGATCGTCAGCCTGACCGGCCGCAACGGCCAGGAGATCCAGAGCACGCTGGCGCGCCAGCTGGCGCTGTACGTCGGCATCTACAGCCCGATCCAGATGGTGGCCGACCTGCCCGAGCACTACGCCGAGCATCCGCAGGCGTTCCAGTTCATCAAGGACGTGGCGGTGGACTGGGACGAGAGCCGGGTGCTGGCCGGCGAGGTGGGCGAGTACGTCGCCATCGCACGCAAGCAGCGCGGCGCGCCGCTGTGGTTCGTGGGCGCGATGAACGACCGCCATCCGCGCACGCTGGCGCTGGCGCTGGATTTCCTCGACCCCGGCAAGCGCTACCGCGCGGAGATCTACCGCGACGGCGAGGGCGCGGACTGGCGGGGAGCGGCGCGCTTTCGCTTCGTGCGCGAGGAAAAGACGGTCACCCGCGGCGACGTGCTGTCGCTGTGGCTGGCCGGTGGCGGTGGCGCGGCGATCCGGCTGGTGCCGCTGGACGGCTGACCCGCTGCGCGCCGCCTGCGCCGGCATCGGGTCGGCCCTGCCGCGGCGCCCCGGAAGTGCGCCCGGTTCGCATTCATGGCTCCCGCCACGCCAGGGAAAATCCCCCGTGGGCAAGGGTTTGCGTGATTTGCGTTGCAGCCGGCCATGAATACGTATGCAGGCGCTTTCGTTTGCGCGGGCGCTGCCACACCATCGCAGCGTTCATGCATTCACGCGTGATACAGGCATGAAACCGCGGGCGGCGCAGATCGCCCGGACCTCGCAAAACCATTCCTGGAGGGGACCATGGTGCAGTTGAAGCGGAATCTGTTGAGCGTGGCGCTGGCCTCGGCCGCGCTGATGTTGGCGGTGCAGGCGCAGGCGCAGGAGGCAGCCACCAAGCAGGCCGCGCCGGCCAAGGCGAAGAAGGAAAAGGACGACGCCAAGAACCTGGATGCGGTGGTGGTGACCGGCATCCGCGGCGGCATCGAGCGTGCCATCGACATCAAGAAGGACTCCACCTCGATCGTCGAGGCGGTGTCGGCCGAGGACATCGGCAAGCTGCCCGACGTCAGCATCGCGGAATCCATCGCCCGCCTGCCGGGCCTGGCCGCGCAGCGCGTGGCTGGCCGCGCGCAGGTGATCAGCGTGCGCGGCCTGTCGCCCGACTTCGCCACCACGCTGCTGAACGGCCGCGAGATGGTCAGCACCGGCGACAACCGCAGCGTCGAGTTCGACCAGTACCCGTCCGAGCTGATGGCCGGCGTCACCGTGTACAAGACCCCGGACGCGTCGCTGGTGGGGCAGGGCCTGTCGGGCACCATCGACATGCGCACCGTGCGCCCGCTGGACTACGACAAGCCGGTGGCCGCCATCAGCGGCCGCTGGCAGCGCAATTCGCTCGGCTCGGCCGCCAACCAGGGCGCCACCGGCAACCGCTTCAACGCCAGCTACATCGGCCAGTCCGTCGACCGCACCTTCGGCTTCGTGATCGGCTATTCGCATTCCGATACGCCGATCCAGGAGAACCAGGTCGGCCTGTACGAGCCGTGGCAGGCGATCGGTGACAACTGGCGTCCGGGCGTGCCCGCCGGCACCTACTACTCCGATGGCATCAAGGCGCTGCGCCGCACCGGCTACACCAAGCGCGATGGCGTGATGGCAACCCTGGAGTTCCGTCCGTCCGACGCCTGGACCAGCACCCTCGACCTGTTCCACTCGCAGTCGCACCAGGAGAACACCGCAAACCAGTTCGAGGTGCACATCGGCGACTACAACGGCGGTTATGGCCGCCTGAACGTGGTCAATCCGCAAATCAACGGCAACGGCACCTTCACCGGCGGCACCGCGCAGAACGTCTATCCGCTGGTGCGTGGCATGTACAACGACCGCAAGGACAAGATCGACGCGGCCGGTTGGCGCAACGAGTTCTTCTTCGGCAACGGCATCAAGCTGACCGCCGACGCCAGCTGGTCGCGCGCCAAGCGCGACGAGCTGAACCTGGAGAACAACACCCAGTTGCTGCCGGCACCGCAATTGGATTCGGTGCAGCTGGCCTTCACCTCGGACGGCTTCTCGCAGCTGCATCCGGGCCGTGATTACTCCAACCCGGCCAACCTCTACCTGGCCAACACCATCTACGGCTCCGGCTACGGCAAGGTGCCGAAGGTGCTGGACGAGCTCAAGAGCGGCCGCCTGGTGGCTTCGCTGCCGGCGCCGCACGCGATGGACACCGTGTTCTCCGGGATCGACGTGGGCGTGAACTACGCTGACCGCAGCAAGGACAAGACCCAGCCCGAGGGCAACATCAACCTGGGTAGCCAGGGCGTCACCCCGATCGCCTCCGACCTGCAGTACGGGCTGGTGGACCTGGGCTTCGCCGGGGTCGGCCTGATCCCGTCGTGGAACGTGCCGGGCGCCGTGGCCCGCTACATGACCTTCAATCCCAGCGATTCCTCGGCGCCGTACCTGATCCCGAAGGCCTGGACCGTGCTGGAGAAGATCAGCACCGCCTTCGTGCAGGGCAACATCGACACGATGTGGGGCTCGGTGCCGGTGCGCGGCAACGTCGGCGTGCAGATCCAGCACACCGACCAGTCCTCGCGTTCGCGCGTGTGGGACAGCTCGCAGCCGTCCGGCCAGGAGATCCGGCCCTACCAGAACGGCAAGACCTACACCGACGTGCTGCCCAGCCTGAACCTGGCGTTCTCGCTGGCGGACGACCAGACCCTGCGCGTGGCCCTGGCCCGCCAGGTGGCGCGTGCGCGCGTGGACCAGCTGCGCGCCTCGGTGGAGTTCGGCGTGGATACCGCCACCGGCAAGCCCGGTGCCGGCGGTGGCAACCCGCTGCTGGATCCGTGGCGCGCCAACGCGTTCGACATCTCGTGGGAGAAGTACTTCGGCAACAAGGCCTACATCGCCGCCGCCTACTTCTACAAGCAGCTGACCAGCTACATCTACACCCAGACCCGCGATGGCTACGACTTCACCTCCCTGCTGCAGGGCTGGGTGCCGCCGCCGGGGATGACCGTGCCGGTGCAGACCACCGGCACCATGTCGGCGCCGTTCAACGGCAAGGGTGGCAAGCTGCAGGGCATCGAACTGACGGCGTCGATGCCACTCGACATGGTGTTCGGCGACAGCCTGCGCGGGTTCGGCGTGATCGCCAGCGCCAGCTTCACCGACAGCAGCATCAAGATCCTCGAT
>JBKBXH010000125.1:0-4832 GCA_046313655.1 Thermomonas sp.
CGGCGCGCCAGGCGCGCCGGAACGGATGTGGTGGCCGGCGCGGGCGAAGGCCCCTTCCCGCGCGACCCGGGATGATCCCCGTCCATTAAAAAACCCGCGGCGAATGACGCTGCAGGCTCCCGACCTGGATCCCGACGGATGCGGTGGCTCGCTTTTGCCCGAGGGGCAGACCACCTTCACCCGCCTTCCGATGCCGCCGGTGGTGTGGTGTGAGGTGCCGCTGGCTCGCGCGTCGTGCTTGCTCACTTGCATCCGCAGGAAACATCTGCTGGGCGAAACTAATCACGGTTTTTTCGAGTGTCAACAATCTTGCGAAAACTTTTTTCGATCACGCGCCCGCAGCGCGGCACGCGCATCGCGCATGCCGCGCAAAAGGCACGCGACGCACGCGCGAAGTGCAGCGCGCAACGCATCGTTGCGAATCGCTGCAAGCAAGCACTGGCGCGCCCTCCATCGCATCGCGCGAAAATCCACCGCATGCCTGCGCGCGCGATTCCGAGCGCCGGCACCCGCCGCGCGCGGCACGCATCTCATCCTCGCCGCAGCACGCATGCGGTGGCCCGGTTTCGCGTCGCACAACCCCGAATGCGCGAAAAATGCGCGAACTCCGCGCCGGCGCGAGACGCCTGCGCACCCGTCGCGCGGCCGGGCGCGCCAGCAAAAAAACCCGCGGTGTCGCCACCGCGGGTTCGACGCACGACGCGGGCGCTGCCGCGCTCAGTGGTCGTCGTTTTCCAGTTGCTCGGCGTAGTCGTCCGGGCCAAGCAGCTCGCCCAGCTGGTCGGGGTCCGACATCTCCAGCACGAACAGCCAGCCGTCGCCGTAGGCATCCTCGTTGATGGTTTCCGGCTTGTCGGCCAGGGCGCTGTTCACCTCGACCACCTTGCCGCTGACCGGCGCGTACACGTCGGACGCCGCCTTCACCGATTCCACCACCGCGCAGGCGTTGCCGGCCTCGACGGTGTCGCCGACGTTCGGCAGCTCGACGTAGACCAGGTCGCCGAGCAGGCCCTGGGCATGGTCGGAGATACCGACGGTGGCCTTGCCGCCGCCTTCGACGCGGACCCACTCGTGGGATTTGAGGAATTTGAGGTCGCCGGGGATCTCGCTCATGGGGGGCTCCTGTTGCGCGGTGCGTGGTGGGTGGGGAAAGTCTAGCGAAGCGGCGGCGGAAAGGTCAGATGCCCGGCTGCACGGTGTTGTCGCGCACGAACGGGAACTTGACCACCCGCACCGGGACCTCGCGGCCGCGGATGTCCACCCGCACCTGGCCCGGCTCGCCGGACGGGATGCGCGCGAACGCGATCGCCTTGCCGATGGTCGGGGAGAAGGTGCCGGACAGGATCTCGCCCTCGCCCTGCGCGGTAAGCACCTTCTGGCCGTGGCGCAGCACGCCCTTCTCGTCCATCACCAGGCCGACCATCTGGCGCGGCACGCCGGCGGCCAGCTGGGCCTCCAGCGCGGCGCGGCCGATGAAGTCGCGCCCCTCGTCCAGCGCCACGGTCCAGGCCAGCGCCGCCTCGTAGGGGGTGGTGGTCTCGTCCATGTCCTGGCCGTACAGGTTCATGCCGGCCTCCAGGCGCAGGGTGTCACGCGCGCCGAGGCCGGCCGGCGCAACGCCGGCCGCCAGCAGCGCGTTCCAGAAGGCCACGGTCTGCGCCTCCGGCACGATCACCTCGAACCCGTCCTCGCCGGTGTAGCCGGTGCGGGCGACGAACACCTCGACCCCGTCCAGCGTGGTGGCGGTGCGGGCGGCGAAGCGGACCAGCTTGGAGACCGGCGCGCGGTCGTCCTCGCGCAGCAGGCCGACCACCTTCGCGCGCGCGTTCGGGCCCTGCACGGCGACCATCCCGAACTCCGGGCGCTCGCGCACCTCGACCCCGAACGGCGCCGCCTGCGCGGTGATCCACGCCAGGTCCTTGTCGCGGGTGGCGGCATTCACCACCAGCCGGAACCAGTCCTCGGACATGTAATAGACGATCAGGTCGTCGATCACCCCGCCCTGCGGATTGAGCATCGCGGTGTACAGCGCCTTGCCCGGCTTGGCCAGCTTGTCCACCGAGTTGGCGACGAGGTGGCGCAGGAACTCGCGGGTACGCGCGCCTTCCAGATCGACCACTGTCATGTGGCTGACGTCGAACATGCCGACATCGCGGCGCACCAGGTGGTGCTCGTCGAGCTGCGAGCCATAGTGGATCGGCATGTCCCAGCCGCCGAAGTCCACCATCTTGGCGCCGAGCGCGCGGTGGGTGTCGTTGAGGATGGTCTTCTGGGTCATGGGCGGCCTGCCTGCGTGGGGAGGCGCATTATCCCAGATGGATGCGCCCTACGCGCCGGTATGCGCGGCCGGCTCGACCTGCAGAGTCATGGCGTCGCCGCCGGTGATGCGCACGTGGCTGCCGGCGGGCAGATCCGGCCCGACCACGTCCCAATAGGCGTCCGCGATCTGCACCCGGCCGCGGCCGTCCACGATCGGCGCGGCGAGCACCACCACCCGCCCCACCAGCGCGGCACTGCGCCGGTTCAGCGCGGGCTGGTCGCTGCGCGGCTCGCGCACCCGGAACCAGCGCCGGTAGACCAGGATCGAGGCAAAGCTGAACACCACGAATGCGCCCGCCTGCAGCAGCAGCGGCAACTCCGCCGGCAGCAGCCACACCAGCAGGAACACCGCCGCCGCCGCAAACCCCAGCCACAGCATGAAGGCCCCCGGCGCCAGCGCCTCGGCGGCGAACAGCAGCAGCGCCACCGCCGCCCAGGTGAACACGTCCCAGCGCATGGCGGTCAGCCCCCCGGGCGCGCGGACGACTTGCCGAGGGTTTCCTTCGCCAGCTCGGCGATGCCACCCAGCGAGCCGAGGATGCCCGAGGCCTCCATCGGCAGCAGCACGAATTTCTGGTTGGGCGCCTGCGCCAGCTCCTTGAACGCCTCGATGTACTTCTGCGCCACGAAGTAGTTGATCGCCTGCACGTCGCCCTTGGCGATCGCCTCGGACACGTACTGGGTGGCGCGCGCCTCGGCCTCGGCCAGGCGCTCGCGCGCCTCGGCCTCGCGGAACGCGGCCTCGCGGCTGCCCTCGGCCTCGAGGATCTTCGACTGCTTCTCGCCCTCGGCCTTGAGGATGGCCGACTGGCGCAACCCTTCCGCCTCCAGGATGTTGGCGCGCTTCTCGCGCTCGGCCTTCATCTGGCGCGCCATCGAGTCCACCAGGTCGCGCGGCGGCTGGATGTCCTTCAGCTCGATGCGGTTGACCTTCACCCCCCACGGATGGGTGGCCTCGTCCACCGCGTGCAGGACCTTGGCGTTGATCTCGTCGCGCTTGGACAGCGACTCGTCGAGGTCCATCGAGCCGATCGCGGTGCGGATGTTGGTCATCACCAGGTTGAGAATGGCCACTTCCAGCTGGGCCACCTCGTAGGCCGCCTTGGCCGCGTCCAGCACCTGGAAATAGACCACGCCATCGACCTTCACCACCGCGTTGTCCTTGGTGATGACGTCCTGGCTGGGCACGTCCATCACCTGCTCCATCATGTTGATCTTGCGGCCCACGCCATAGACGACCGGGATCAGGAAGTGCAGCCCCGGGCCCATGGTGTGCGTGTAGCGGCCGAAGCGCTCCACTGTCCATTCATAGCCCTGCGGCACCATGCGCACGGTCTTGGCCACGCCGATGATGCCGGCCAGCAACAGGATCAACACGAGAATCGGGGTCATGCCAGGTCCTCCCTCCGGATGCGGCGAGTATAGGCGCCCGGCCTGCCGGCACAATGCCGGCCGCGCGCCCCGCCGCCGCGTTGAGCCGGCCTGCGGCGCGGCCTATGCTGGGCGCACCACGGGGGAGGCGGAATGACCGGGCCGGGACTGCAGGACTTCTGGCGGCAGCTGCGCACGCCGCCGGACACTCTGATGCTGGAGATCGGTGCCGGCGGCGAGCTGCTGGTGGCCAAGCTGCGCGCCGGCCTGTCGCTGCTGCTGTTGCTGCTGCCGCTGGTGAACATCATCACCGGCGAGTTCAGCCCCTCGGAAGGCACCGCCGGCCTGCTGGGCGTGGTGCTGGCGGTGCTGTTCTCGCAGCTATGGCTGCTGCTGGCGCGACCGCCGCGGCGGTTGCGCTGGCTGCCCTGGGCCACCGCCAGCTACGACGTCACCCTGACCACCCTGGTGCTGGTGCTCCTGGCGCTGGGCTCGCCGGCCGCCGGCCTGAACAGCATGGTGGTGTGGGCGTTCTACCTGGTCGCGATCCTGATGACCGCGCTGCGCAACGATGGCCGCCTGACGGTGTACACCGGCGCGCTGGCGATCCTGCAGTACGGCGCGCTGGCGGCGGCGGTGTTCCACCTGGCCCACGGCCCCGAGCAGCTGGCCTCCGCCGACTACGGCACGGCGCGCCTGTCCAACGTGCTGCAGCGCGAGCTGCTGCTGGCGATCGCCACCGCCATCACCGCCA
This sequence comes from Thermomonas sp., assembly GCA_046313655.1. GTDB lineage: Bacteria > Pseudomonadota > Gammaproteobacteria > Xanthomonadales > Xanthomonadaceae > Thermomonas. Next base: position 4,445 of record JBKBXH010000125.1, read on the forward strand.
CCGTGGTGTTCCGCATGCAGCGGCTGGTGGAGCTGTCGGGCAACGACGGCCTGACCGGCCTGCCCAACCGCACCCTGCTGGTGCACCGCTTCCCCAGCCTAACGGACGGCGCGCGCGAAGGCGGCGGCTCGCTGTCGGTCTGCCTGCTCGACCTCGACTGCTTCCGCCTATTCAACGAGGAGGCCGGACGCGCGGCCGGCGACCGCGCCCTGCGCCACGTGGTCGGCGTGCTGCGCCAGGCGCTGGACCACGACGACTGGCTGGTGCGGCTGGGCGGCGAGGAATTCGTGCTGGTGATGCCGCTGCCCACCGGCCGCGCCTGGGAGCGGATGGACGCGCTGCGCCGCGAGCTGGCGGCCGCGCCGTTCCATCCCGGCCGGGACGACGA
>JBKBXH010000126.1:0-4804 GCA_046313655.1 Thermomonas sp.
GGATGCACGAACGCCGCCCGCAGGCGGCGTTCGTGGCACGGTGACGGGCGGCGGGCTTACTTGCTGTCCAGCCCGCGCTGCTCCAGCAGCGGCTCGATCTTGGCCTGGTAGCCGGCCAGGTTCGGGAACAGCTGCCCCGGCGCGATCTCGCCGCCCGGCGCCAGCACCTTCTCGCGCACGCGGTCGCCGTTCTCGCGGGTCAGGCCGCCGTGGTCGCGGATCCACTTGCTGGTGTTGGCCGCCAGCACTTCCGACCAGATGTAGGCGTAGTAGCCGGCCGCGTAGCCGCCCATGATGTGGCTGAAGTACGGCGTGCGGTAGCGCGGCGGCACCGGCGCGTAGTCGAAGCCGTCGGCCTTGAGCGCGCTGGCCTCGAACGCCATCACCCCGGAGGCGTCGGGGATCTGCTCCAGCGGCAGCTGGTGCCAGCGCTGGTCGAGCATCGCGGCCTCCAGGTATTCGGTGGTGGCGAAGCCCTGGTTGAACTTGGATGCCGCGATCACCTTGTCCAGCAGCTCTTTCGGCATTGGGGCGCCGGTCTGGTAGTGCCTGGCGTAGTGCGCCAGCACCTCCGGCCAGTCGGCCCACATCTCGTTCACCTGCGACGGGTATTCCACGAAGTCACGCGGCACGTTCATCGAGAAGTACGGGTAGCGCACGTCCTGGAAGAAGCCGTGCAGGGCGTGGCCGAACTCGTGAAAGGCGGTGGTCACCTCGTCCCAGGTGAGCAGGGTGGGCTTGCCTTCCGACGGCTTGGGGATGTTCAGGTGGTTGGCCACCACCGGCTGTTCGCCCAGCAGCTTCGACTGCGCGACGTAGGTGTTCATCCACGCGCCGCCGCGCTTGGAGGCGCGCGCATACGGGTCCCAGATGAAGATGGCCAGCGGCTTGCCGTCGCGGTCGAACACCTCGTAGGTCCAGGTGTCGGCGCGGTACTTGGGCAGGTCGGTGCGCTCCTTGAAGGTCAGCCCGTACAGCTTGTTGGCGGCGTAGAACACGCCGTTCTCCAGCACGCTGCGCATCTCGAAGTAGGGCTTGAGCTGGCTCTCGTCGAAGCTGTAGCGGGCCTTGCGCACCTTCTCGCTGTAATAGGCCCAATCCCACGGCTGCAGCGCGAAGCCGGGCTGGCCGGCGGCCTTCTGCCCGGCGTCGATCATCGCCTGCAGGTCGGTGCCCTCGCGGCGGGCGTTGGCCACCGCCTTCGGCGCCAGCTGGCGCAGCATCGCGTTGACGTTGTCCTGGTTGCCGGCGGTCTCGTCGGCCAGCACGTAGTTGGCATAGGTGTCGTAGCCCAGCAGGCGCGCGCGCTCGGCGCGCAGCTTCAGCACCTGCGCCACCACGCCGGTGTTGTCCCACTGGTTGCCGCGGCTGCCGCGCGCCACCGAGGCCTCGTGGATGCGCTGGCGCAGCGCGCGGTCCTGCAGCTGCGCCTCCACCGGCTGGCCGGTGGTGTTGAGCAGGGCGATCACGTACTTGCCCGGCAGGTTGCGCGCCTTGGCGGCCTCGGCGGCGGCCGCGATCTGCTCCTCGCTCATCCCGGCGAGCTGGGCGCGGTCGTCCACCACCACCGCGGAGGCGTTCACCTCGGCCAGCACGTTCTGGTTGAAGCGGGTGTCCAGGGTGGACAGCTCGGTGTTGATCGCGCGGATGCGCGCCTTCTGGGTCTCGTCCAGCGCGGCGCCGGCGCGCACGAAGTCCTGGTAGCGCTTCTCCAGCAGGCGGCGGTCCACCGCGTCCAGGCCGAGGCTGTCGCGCGCGTCGTACAGGGTCTTGATCCGCGCGAACAGCTTGGGGTTGAGGGCGATGGCGTCGGCGTGCGCGGAGAACTTCGGCGCGTACTCGGTCTCGAGCTTCTCGCGCGCGTCGTTCTTGTCGGTGGCGACCAGGTTGAAGAACACGCTGGTGGCCCGGTTCAGCACCTGGCCGCTCTTCTCCATCGCGACGATGGTGTTCTCGAAGGTGGGCGGCGCCGGATTGTCGGCGATCGCCGCCATCTCGCGCAGCTGGATCGCCATCCCGGCGTCGAACGCGGGCGCGAAGTCGCTGTCCTTGATCTTGTCGAACTGCGGATAGTGCATCGGCAGCGGGCTGGGCGCGGCGAACGGGCCGCTGTAGGCGATGGCGGGCATCGGGGCCTCCTGCTTCTTCTTGCTCTGGACGGTCTTCTGGGCGGCGAGGGCGGGGCTGGCGGGGGTGGCCAGCGCGGTGGCCACCGCGAGGGCGAGCGCGCAGGCGATCGGATGGGTCATGGGCTTCCTGGTCGTGGGCATCAACGAACCTGCATTCTAGACGATGGCATGCGCCGGCCCGCCCGGGTGGCCGGCGTGGGCGCGCGCGGCCGTTGGCCCGGGGGCAGGAGTGGGCGCACAATGCGGGGGGCCGGCCCGCCGCGGCCGGCGGCCCGTCCATCAGGAGTTGCGCATGCCAACCGCGTTCGAGTTCGAAGCCGCCGATCTGGACGGCCGGGTGCAGCCGCTGTTGCAGTGGCAGGGCAAGGTGCTGCTGGTGGTGAACGTGGCCAGCAAATGCGGCTTCACCCCGCAGTACAGGGGGCTGGAGGCGCTGTGGCGCGAGTACGGCCCGCGCGGGCTGGTGGTGCTGGGCTTTCCCTGCGACCAGTTCGGTCACCAGGAGCCGGGCGATGCCGACGAAATCCGCCGCTTCTGCTCGCTGACCTACGATGTCACCTTCCCGATGTTCGCCAAGGTCGAGGTCAACGGCGGCAACGCCCACCCGCTCTGGAAATGGCTGAAGGCCGAGAAGGGCGGGCTGCTCGGGATCGATGCGATCAAGTGGAACTTCACCAAGTTCCTGGTCGGCCGCGACGGCCGCGTGCTGCGCCGCTATGCCCCGACCGACGCCCCGGAATCGCTGGCGGCGGACATCGAGGCGGCCCTGGGATGAGCGCCTGGCGCACCGACGGCGACGGCTACCGGCTGGAGTTCGATTTCCAGCCGCCGCTGCTGGCGGTGCGAGTGCAGGGCACGGCGGTGCCCGCGGACGTGCTGGCGCTCACCCGCGATTACTGGACGCGGATCGCGCAGGCGGTGCACCAGTGCGGGGCGAACCAGCTGCTGGTGCTGGACGAGCTGCCCATCGAGGTGATGGGCGATGCCGACCTGCTGCGCTTCTTCGACGGGGTGGCGGGGCTGGGCATGCAGGCGGTGCAGATCGCCTACGTCGAGGGCCGCGCCGACCAGGTGGCACGGATCGAATACGTGGAGCTGCTGGCGTTGGAGCGCGGCTACCGGGTGCGGATGTTCGGTAACGAACCGGAAGCCCGGCTCTGGCTGCGCTACGGCGGGGCCTGAGCGGGCGGCGCGCCCGCGCGGCGCTCACTTCTCCACGAAGGCGCGTTCGAACACGTATTCGCCGGGGCTGCCGATCCGCGGCGAGGCGGTGAAGCCGCGGCGGTCAAGGATGGCGCGGAAGTCGGTCAGCATCTGCGGGCTGCCGCAGATCATGGCGCGGTCGCGGGCCGGGTCCAGCGCGTCCAGCCCCAGCGCGGCGGCGATCCGGCCGCTGTCCAGATGGTCGGTGATGCGGCCGCGGTGGTCGCGCCCGCGGTAGTCGAAGGCCTCGCGCGAGACCGCCGGGTAGTAGTGCAGGCGCTCGCGCAGCACCTCGCCCAGCAGCTCGTGGCGCGGCAGCTCGCGTTCGATGTAGTCGCGGTAGGCGAGGTCGGCCGCGCCGCGCACGCCGTGGCAGAGCACCACGTGCTCGAAGCGTTCGTAGGTGGCCGGGTCCTTGATCACCGACAGCCACGGCGCCAGCCCGGTGCCGGTGCCCAGCAGGTACAGGTTGCGCCCGGGGTGCAGGTCGCTGATCAGCAGCGTGCCGGTGGGCTTGCGGCCGATCAGGATCGTGTCGCCCGGCCGGATGTGCTGCAGGCGCGAGGTCAGCGGGCCATCCGCCACCTTGATGCTGAAGAACTCCAGCTGCTCCTCCCAGTTGGCGCTGGCGATGGAATAGGCGCGCATCAGCGGCTTGCCGTCCACGTCCAGCCCGATCATCACGAACTGGCCGTTGTCGAAGCGGAAGCCATCGTCGCGGGTGGTGGTGAAGCTGAAGTAGGCGTCCGTCCAGTGGCGGACATCGAGCACCGTCTCGGTGCCGAAGGGCGAGGCCATGCGGGTGGGGAGTACCAACGGGAGAGGAGGCGCATTTTACGCGGCGGGGCCGGCGCGCGTTTGATCCGGCGCAAACCCGCTGCGCAGCCGGCGCCCCGGCCGGGCGGCGGCGACCGGCAAGCGGTTAAAATGCGCCCATCCCAACGCGCCCGCACCACCGTGACCACCATCAAGCAGGAAGACCTGATCCAGTCCGTCGCCGACGCACTGCAGTACATCAGCTACTACCACCCGGTCGACTACATCAAGAGCCTCGCCGCCGCCTGGGAGCGCGAGGAGTCGCCCGCGGCGAAGGACGCGATGGCCCAGATCCTGATCAATTCGCGGATGGCGGCCGAAGGCCACCGCCCGCTGTGCCAGGACACCGGCATCGTCACCGTGTTCCTGAAGGTGGGCATGGACGTGCGCTGGGAGGGCTTCACCGGCTCGCTGGAGGACGCGGTGAACGAGGGCGTGCGCCGCGCCTACAACCACCCGGACAACCGTCTGCGCGCCAGCGTGCTGGCCGATCCGGCCGGAAAGCGCAGCAATACGAAGGACAATACCCCGGCGGTGATCAACGTCTCCATCGTGCCGGGCGGCAAGCTCGACGTGATCGTCGCGGCCAAGGGCGGCGGCTCGGAGGCCAAGAGCAAGTTCGTGATGCTCAACCCGTCCGATTCCATCGTGGACTG
>JBKBXH010000127.1:0-4783 GCA_046313655.1 Thermomonas sp.
TGGCGGCGATCCGCAGCGGCGGGGCGGCCGGCCGGCGCGCGCGGATCGGCTGCGCGTCTGCGCCCGCGCCGCGGAATGCGCCCTGCCCCGGCGCGCCGTGCCACAGCAAGCCGGTCACCGGCTGCTGGATCAGCCCGAACACCGCCGCGCCGTCCTCGACTAGCGCGATGTTGATGCAGAACTCGCCGTTGCGCTTGACGAACTCGCGGGTGCCGTCCAGCGGATCGACCACCCACAGCCGGCGCCAGCCACGGCGCTCGGCGATGTCGGCCGTGCGCGACTCCTCCGACAGCACCGGGATGCCGGGGGTGAGCGCCTGCAGGCCATCCAGGATGCAGCGGTGCGCGGCGAGGTCCGCGGCGGTCAGCGGCGAGCGGTCGTCCTTGTGCTGCACCGCGAACTCGCCCTCGTACACCGCCAGGATCGCGGCGGCCGCGCGCCGCGCGATCGCGGCCACGCCCTCGCGCAGGGCCTCATCCATGCGCCTGCTGCTCCAGCCATTCGCGCACCACGAACAGGGCCGCGATGCTGCGCCCTTCCGAGAACTCCTCGCGCAGGACCAGCTGGCCGAGGTCGGCCAGCTTCCACGGCACCACCTCGAGCTCCTCCGGCTCGTCGCCGGGCAGGCGCTGCGGGTACAGGTCGCGCGCCAGCACCAGGTGGGTCTGGTGGCTCATGTAGGTCGGCGCCAGGGTCAGCCGGCGCAGCACGCGCAGGTCGCGCGCGCCGTAGCCGGCCTCCTCCATCAGCTCGCGGTTGGCCGCCTGCTCCGGAGTCTCGCCGGCGTCGATCCGCCCCTTCACCAGCCCCAGCTCGTAGCGGTGCACGCCGGCCGCGTACTCGCGCACCAGCAGCACGGTCTGCGCGTCCAGCATCGGCACCACCGCCACCGCGCCCTGGCCGCGGCTGTGCAGGCGCTCATACAGGCGGCGCTCGCCGTTCGAGAACTCCAGGTCCAGCCGCTCCATCCGGTACGGGCCGGCGTCGTGCTGGGTGATGCCGTGGATCACGGGCAGGCGCTGGCTCATGCGCGCCTCCCGGCGGCGATAATGGCGGGATGAACACGATTCACGATGGCCCCATGATACCCGCCGCCGCGGAGCGCTGGCGCGAACGCGACCTGGCCGTGCTGTGGCATCCCTGCACCCAGATGCGCGAGCACCCGCACGCGCTGCCGCTGTTCCCGGTGGAACGCGGCGAGGGCGCCTGGCTGGTGGGCATGGACGGGCGCCGGGTGCTGGACGGGATCAGCAGCTGGTGGACCAACCTGCACGGGCACGCCGAACCGCGGATCGCCGCGGCCATCGCCCGCCAGGCGCGGACGCTGGAGCAGGTGATCCTGGCCGGCTTCACCCACGCGCCCGCGGTGGAGCTGGCCGAGCGCCTGCTCGCCCTCGCCCCGCGCCAGCCCGGACGCGACCCGCTGGCGAAGGTGTTCTATGCCGACAACGGCTCGGCCGGGGTCGAGGTGGCGCTGAAGATGGCGTTCCACTGGTTCCACAACCGCGGCATCGCCGGGCGCACCAAGTTCATCGCGCTCACCGGCAGCTACCACGGCGAGACCCTGGGCGCGCTGGCGGTCGGCGACATCCCGCTGTACCGGCGGGTGTACGCGCCGCTGCTGGCGGAGGCCCTGTTCGCGCCCTCGCCGGATGCCTTCGGCAGCGCGGACGACGCCGACGCCGAGCGCAAGGCCGGGGCCGCCGCCGATGCCCTGCAGGCGCTGCTGGACGCGCATCCCGGCGAGGTCTGCGCGCTGATCCTGGAGCCGCTGCTGCAATGCGCCGGCGGCATGCGCATGCACCACCCGGCCTACCTGCGCCGCGTGCGCGACCTGTGCGATGCGCACGGGGTACTGCTGATCGCCGACGAGATCGCCACCGGCTTCGGCCGCACCGGCACCCTGTTCGCCTGCGAACAGGCGGGCATCCAGCCGGACCTGCTGTGCCTGTCCAAAGGCCTGACCGGCGGCTTCCTGCCGCTGTGCGCGGTGCTCGCCACCCAGGCGATCTACGACGGTTTCCTCGACGACTCGCGCGAGCGCGCGTTCCTGCATTCGCACAGCTACAGCGGCAACCCGCTGGCCTGTGCCGCGGCGCTGGCCTCGCTGGACATCCTGGAGCAGGACGACGTGCTCGCGCGCAACCGCGCCACCGCCGCACGCATGGGCGCGCTGGCCGCGCAGTTCGAACGGCATCCGCAGGTGGCGGAGGTACGCCAGACCGGGATGGTGGTCGCAATCGAGCTGCACCCGCAGGCCGGCAATAGCGAGGACGGCCATGCGGTGGAGATCGCCGGCCGCCGCGGCCTGCGCATGTACCGCGCCGCGCTGGACGCCGGCGTGCTGCTGCGCCCGCTGGGCGACGTGCTGTACTGGATGCCGCCCTATTGCGTGGGCGAGGCCGAGCTGCAGGTACTGGCCCGCGCCACCGCCGCCGCGCTGGAGGAGGCCGCCCGGTGCGCCTGACCCGCTGCCATGTCGACGGCCCGCTGGCGCCCGGCGCCGAGGTCCTGCTGCCCGAGGAAGTCGCCAACCACCTGCTGCGGGTGTTGCGCCTCGCGCCCGGCGATGCCTGCGTGCTGTTCAACGGCGACGGCCACGACTACGAGGCGCGCCTGCTCGCCGCCGACAAGCGGCAGGCGCGGGCGCAGGTGCTGGCCGCGCGTGCGGTCGCGACCGAATCGCCGCTGCGGATCACCCTGCTGCAGGGCATCGCCCGCGGCGAGAAGATGGACTTCATCCTGCAGAAGGCCACCGAGCTGGGCGTGGCGCGGGTGCTGCCGGTGGAGAGCGAACGCAGCGAGGTGAAGCTGGCGGGTGCGCGCGCGGACAAGCGCCTCGCGCACTGGCGGCAGGTGGTGGTATCCGCCTGCGAGCAGAGCGGGCGCGCGCGGGTGCCGGAGGTGCTGCCGCCGCAACCGCTGGCCGCGGCCGCGGCGCTGCGGGAAGGACAGGGCTTCCTGCTCGACCCGCAGGCGGAGACCGCGCTGGCCACGCTGCGCGGGACGCCGCTGGCGGCCTGCACGCTGGCGATTGGTCCGGAAGGCGGCTGGTCCCCGCGCGACCGCGCGCAGCTGGACGCGGCCGGGTTCGGCGGCCTGCGCCTGGGGCCACGGGTGCTGCGCACCGAGACCGCGGGGCTGGCGGCGATCGCGGCGCTGCAGGCGCTGGCCGGGGATCTCGGCTGAACTCCCGGCGGCAATTCCGACCGAAACTCCGGCCGCAACAGGACGCGACGGAGCCGCTCAGGCCGCGGCGGCCAGCGCCTCGCGCAGGGTGTCCTCGAGCGCCTCGAGATCCGGCACCATCGCCTCGTCCTCGTTCAGGCGCACCCGCGCCAGCACGCCCGGCGGCAGCGCTTCGCCGTCCGCATCCAGGGTCGCCAGCGCCGCCTCGGTGACCGTCACCAGGCGCGGGAAGCCCTGCGTCAGCAGCGCGAAATAGGGACGCCGGGCATCGCCGCCGAGCGCCTTCAGCACGATCACCTTGCTGCCCAGGCCACCTTGCTCCTCGGCCAACCCCGCGAACCGCGAAAACGACAGCAGCGGCAGTTGCCAGCCGCGCCAGCGGATGCGGCCCAGCAGCCAGGCCGGCGCCTCGTCCAGCGGCTCCGGGGTGGCGTACGACAGCACCTCGGCGATGGTGGCGTTCGGCAGCAGCAGGCGCGCCTGCGCGACCTGGATCAGCACGCCGCGGATGATCGGTGCGAATTCGGAGGACATGGGCTACCTCAGGCGGACCAACGGTGCAGCAGTTCGCGGGACATCTCGGCCAGGCTGCGCGACTCGCCGCCGCGCGTCACCAGCATGCGGCTGGTGGCTGGATCGAAGCAATTCTCGGGGGCCTGGCCGTACGCCAGCCCGCCGGCCAGGCGCAGCGACAGCGCGGCGTCCACTCCCGACGGATCGGCGCCGCTCAGCAGCAGGAGGGCGCTGTCGGCCGGCGGCAGCCCGGCAAAGCGCGGCTCGCCCTCGCAGGCGGCGAAGATCGCCCCGGCCGGCGCGCGCACCACGTCCAGCCCGTCCGGCATGACGTGCACGCACCCCGCCTGCAGCGGCTCGTCGGGCTGGGCCAGCACCACCTGCATCAGGGTGGCGCGCTGCATCTGCCGCACCAGCTTGTCGTACTGCCCGCCGTCGAGCTTCTGGCGCAGCAGCACCGGCCGCGGGAATCCCGCCGGCAGGCTGGCCAGCAGCTGGCGCACCGCATCCGGGCCACCGATCCCGGCGGCAATCGCCACCGCCCCGGTCGGCGCGGCGGGCGCACGCGATGGCGCCTGCGGCACCTCCGGCATCGCCGCCACCTGCAGCGCGAGCGCCTGCATTTCCTCGACGAACCCGATCCGCGCGCTGTGCTCCGGCGGCGCCGGCAACACGTCGTCATGGCCGTCCAGCTTGGCCGCCAGGTGCCGGGCCCAGCGCGCGGCCTCCCAGCCGTCGCGCTTGGCGGCGACCTCGGCCTCGTCGAATACCACGTCCAGCGCGGGGTCGGCCAGCAGCGGGTCGAACCGGTCCAGCACGCTCTCGGTGGCCGCATCCAGCACCACCACCAGCGCCTGTGGCGCCTGCGCGCGTACCGCCGCCTCGTCGGCCTCGGCCGGGTCCAGGGCGGCGGCCAGCGTCGCGCCCGCCGCCCGCACCGCCTGTTCGGTGCGCTCGCGCGCGGCGCCCGGGCGCGCCAGCACCACCACGCGGCGCCCGCTCATTGCGCCAGCCCGTCACCCACGTGCTCGAGCTTGAGCAGCTCGAACACGTTGCGCATCAGCTCCGGCTCCTGGTACGG
>JBKBXH010000128.1:0-4705 GCA_046313655.1 Thermomonas sp.
GCGCGCGTCACCGACTTTCGCGCGCAGCCCGGCGAGCGTGGTCTCGATGGCGGTGGGGTGATGCGCAAAGTCGTCGTACACGGTGACCCCGCGCGCGCTGCCCAGCAGTTCCATCCGGCGCTTGACGCTGCGGAACCGGGCCAGCGCCGGCAACACCGCGGCCAGGTCGACGCCGACCGCGGCGCAGGCCGCCAGCGCGGCCAGCGCGTTGAGCACGTTGTGGTCGCCCACCAGCGGCCAGTCGATGATTCCGACCTCCTTGCCGTCGCGCAGCACCGCGAAGCGGCTGCCGTCGGCGTGCAGCTTGCGCGCGCTCCATTCGAACCCCGGGTCGAAGCCGAACCGCTCCACCGGCGTCCAGCAGCCCATCGCCAGCACCTCGGCCAGGCGCGCATCGTGACCGTTGACGATCAGCCGGCCGCGACCCGGCACGATGCGCACCAGGTGGTGGAACTGGCGCTGGATCGCGGCCACGTCGGGGAAAATGTCGGCGTGGTCGTACTCGAGGTTGTTGAGGATGGCGATCCGCGGCCGGTAGTGGACGAACTTGCTGCGCTTGTCGAAGAAGGCGGTGTCGTATTCGTCGGCCTCGACCACGAAGTCGCGCCCGCCGCCCAGCCGCGCCGACACCCCGAAATCCGCAGCTACGCCGCCGATCAGGAAGCCCGGGTCGCGCCCGGCGCGATCGAGCAGGAAGGCCAGCAGGCTGGTGGTGGTGGTCTTGCCGTGGGTGCCGGCCACCGCCAGCGTGGTGCGCCCGGGCAGCACGCGCTCGGCCAGCCACTGCGCGCCGGAGGTGTAGCGCATCCCGGCGTCCAGCACGTGCTCCACTGCCGGGTTGCCGCGCGAGAGGGCGTTGCCGATCACCACCTCGTCGCAGTCCGCGCCGATGTGGCCGGGCGCATAGCCGCGGGCGAGCGCGATGCCCAGCTGCTCGAGCTGGGTGGACATCGGCGGGTAGATGTTGGCGTCGCTGCCTTCGACCGCATGGCCAAGCTCGCGCGCCAGCGCGGCCACCCCGCCCATGAAGGTGCCGGCGATGCCGAGGATGTGGAGTTTCATCTGGTTGGCTCCGGGAGGGGAGCGGGTCGACGCGGCACCGTCCCCGCAAGTCGCTCCCCGATACTCGCTTGGTTGCGGGGCCGGCACCACGCCGCCCCGCCCGTCGCGCACCGCACGTCGCGGCGGCGTCAGCCGACCTCGTGCCCCGCCTGGATCGCTTCCACGATCCGGGTGAACACCTCGTCCAGCGAGCCCACGCCGTCCACCACGGTCAGCTGGCCGTGCTGGCGGTAGAACTCGATCACCGGCGCGGTCTTCTCGTCGTACACCTTCAGGCGGTGGCGCACCGATTCCGGGGTGTCGTCGGCGCGGCCCTCGGCCTGGGCGCGGCCGGCCAGGCGGGCAATGATCTGCTCGTTGTCCACCGCCAGCTGCACCGCGGCATCGAAGGTCTGGCCGAGGCTGGCCAGCAGGGCGTCCAGCGCGGCGGCCTGGGCCAGGTTGCGCGGGTAGCCGTCGAGGATGAAGCCGTTGCGGGCGTCCTCGCGCGAGAGCCGGTCCTTGAGCATGCCGAGCAGGATCTCGTCGCTGACCAGGTCGCCGCGGGCCATGACCTCGCCGGCCTGGCGGCCGAGCGGGGTGCCGGCGGCGACCTCGGCGCGCAGCAGGTCACCGGTGGAGATGTGCGGCACCTGCAGGAAATCCTTCAGCCGTGCCGCCTGGGTGCCCTTGCCGGAACCCGGCGCGCCCAACAGAACCAATCGCATCGATCCACTCCTGATGTCATGTCGTCGCGTGGCGGCGCTAGACTGCGCCTGCCCGCTGCCTGGCCAGCTTACCGCATTCACCCCAGCCCCCGCCCGGAGACTCCCCATGCCCACCGGCAACCTGCTCTATGCCCAGAGCGGCGGCGTCACCGCCGTCATCAATGCCACCGCCTCGGCCGTGCTGCAGGCCGCGCGCGCGCGCAAGGTGCGCGTGCTGGCGGCCCGCAACGGCATCCTCGGCGCCCTGCGCGAGGAGCTGGTGGACGCCTCCGCGCTGACCGCCGCCGAGGTCAGGGGCCTGGCGCACACCCCAGGCGGCGCGTTCGGCAGCTGCCGGCTGAAGCTGAAGTCGCTTGCCGAGGACCGTGCCAGGTACGAGCGCCTGCTGGAGGTGTTCCGCGCCCACGACGTGCGCTGGTTCCTCTACAACGGCGGCAACGATTCGGCCGATACCGCGCTGAAGGTGTCGCAGCTGGCCGCGGAGTACGGCTACCCGCTGACCTGCGTGGGCGTGCCCAAGACCATCGACAACGACCTGGCGGTCACCGACTGCGCGCCGGGGTTCGGCTCGGCCGCCAAGTACACCGCGGTGTCGGTGCGCGAGTGCGCGCTGGACGTGGCGGCGATGGCGGAAACCTCCACCAAGGTGTTCGTGTACGAGGCCATGGGCCGGCATGCCGGCTGGCTGGCCGCCGCCGCCGGGCTGGCCGGCGACGGGCGTGATGCCGCCCCGCACCTGATCCTGTTCCCGGAACGGGTGTTCGACGAGGCCGACTTCCTGGCCCGGGTGGACGCGGTGGTGAAGCGCGTCGGCCACTGCGTGGTGGTGGCCAGCGAGGGCATCCGGACCGCCGACGGCCGCTTCGTGGCCGAGGCCGGCGGCCGCGACAGTTTCGGCCATGCCCAGCTGGGCGGGGTGGCCTCCCATCTGGCGGGCCGGGTCAAGGACGTGCTCGGCCACAAGGTCCACTGGGCGTTGCCGGACTACCTGCAGCGCTCGGCCCGGCACCTGGCCAGCCGCACCGATTTCGAGCACGCCACCGCGGTCGGCCGCGCCGCGGTGGAATGCGCGCTGGCCGGGCAGAACGCGGTGATGCCGGTGATCGTGCGCGACGGCGACGCGCCCTACCGCTGGCACGTGGACATCGCCCCGCTGGCGCGCATCGCCAACCACGAGAAGACCATGCCCAAGGGCTTCATCCGCGCCGACGGCCACGGCATCACCGCCGCCGCCCGCCGCTACCTGGCGCCGCTGGTCGCCGGCGAGGCCTATCCGCCGTATGGCCGGGATGGCCTGCCGGATTACGTTGTCCCCCGCATGCGGACGGTGCGCCGGAAGCTGCCGGACTGGAACGCCTGAGCCCCGGCGCTCTAGACTCCCGCCCGCGACACGCCTGCAACACGCCCACGACCGACACACCACCATCACCCAACGGGGAACCACGTGAAGACCGCTCTCATCGCCTCCTGCCTGGCCCTGGGCCTGGCCGCCGCCAGCACGCCCGCGCAGGCGCAGTTCAACAAGAAGCAGAACGACCCGCAGGGCGCCGCCGCCGGCGCCAACTCGCAGGGCGCCGCCGCCAACCTGGAGCACTGCGCCGAGCCGATGGGCACGATCGCGGTGGTCGAGGAACAGGAAGGCGACTGGTACCGCTACCTGACCACCGACCTGCGCCTGCCCTCCACGGTGCCGGTGATCCGCATGCTGATCCAGCAGTCCAACTGCTTCGTGGTGGTCGAGCGCGGCCGCGCGATGCGCAACATGATGCAGGAGCGCGCGCTGATGGACAGCGGCGAGTTGCGCCAGGGCAGCGACTTCGGCAAGGGCCAGATGGTAGCCGCCGACTACACCCTGAACCCCAGCATCAACTTCTCGCAGAGCAACGCCGGCGGCATCGGCGCGGCGATCGGCATGTTCGGCGGCAAGCTGGGCGGGGTCGGCGCGCTGGTCGGCGGCCTGAAGTTCAAGAAGGCCGAGACCATGCTGACCATGATCGACAACCGCTCCGGGGTGCAGATCGGCGTGGCGCAGGGCAATGCCACCAAGACCGATTTCGGCCTGGGCATCGGCGGTGGCAGCGCCGGCGGCTTCGGCTCGCTGGGCGGCTACACCAACACGCCGGAAGGAAAGGCGCTGGCGGCGGCGTTTGCCAACGCCTACAACAACCTGGTGCGCGCGATGCGCGACTACAAGCCGCAGGAAGTCCAGGGCGGCCTCGGCAAGGGCGGCAAGCTGAAGGTCGGCAACTGACCCTTCCGCACGCCGTGTCTCCCGCGAACGCCCGGCCCGCGCCGGGCGTTTGCCTGTTCGGGCACGGCGCGGCATGCGATCCTGCGCACATGCCCATCCTCGTGGTCAAAGCCAAGCCCGGCAGCCGCGTCTCCGCGCTCACCGCGCAGGCGGACGGCAGCTGGCTGGCGCAACTGAAATCGCCGCCGGTGGACGGCAAGGCGAATGCCGAACTGGTGGCGCTGGTGGCGCAGCACTTCGGCTGCGCGCGCTCGCAGGTGCTGGTGAAAACCGGCGCCGGCGCACGCCTGAAGCGGGTCCAGATCCCCGATTGAACCGGCCCGCCGGTTGTGCGGTTGCAGCATCGACCGCCCCCGCAGGCCGCGCCCGGGTATGCGATAGTCGGGCCGTGCCCGCCCCCGCGGCGGGTGCGACAACCTGACGTCTTCCATTCGAACACCCGGGGAGGGGATTCATGCTGGAGCATTATGGTTTGGTGCTGGCGATGGCCTGCGCCGTCGTCGCAATCGCCTACGGCCTGTGGTCGGCCGCCTGGATCAACCGGCAGTCTGCCGGCAACGAGCGCATGCAGGAGATCGCCAGCGCCATTCAGGAAGGCGCGCGCGCCTATCTTAACCGGCAATACACCACGATTGCCATCGCCGGCGTGGTGCTGCTGCTGCTGATCGGGTTCTTTCTGAGCTGG
>JBKBXH010000129.1:0-4692 GCA_046313655.1 Thermomonas sp.
GAAATCGCATTGCCCGACGAACGCGCCCAGCGCCAGGGCCGCGGCCGGGACTTCGATCATCGCGCCCAGCGGCAACTGCGGCGCGGTTTCCAGCCCCTGCGCGCGCAGCTCGCGCAGGACTTCGTCCAGCATCCGCCGCACCGCGCGCAGCTCCTCGCCACCGCTGACCATCGGCACCAGCACCCGTACCGGGCCGTAGCCGGAGGCGCGCGCGATCGCGCGCAGCTGGGTGCGCAGCAGCTCCTGCCGCGCCAGCGACAGCCGCACCCCGCGCAGGCCCAGCGCCGGGTTCGGCTCGTCGCGGAGGGCCAGGCCGGTCTTGTCGGCCTTGTCGGCGCCCAGGTCCAGGGTGCGGATGGTGACGGTGCGCCCGGTCATCGCCAGCACTGCGTCGCGGTAGGCGCGGAACTGCGCCTCCTCGTCGGGCAGCACGTTGCTGCCGAGGAACAGGAACTCGGTGCGGTACAGGCCGACGCCCGCGGCACCCAGCGCATGCGCTTCGGTGACGTCGTCGCGCGATTCCGCGTTCGCCCACAGCTTGATGTCGATGCCGTCCAGGGTGCGGGTGGGCTCGCGCCGCAGGCGGTTGAGCTGGCGCCGCTCGCGGCGCGCCTCGGCCATCCGGCGATGGTGGGCGCGCAGATCGGCGGCATCCGGCTCCAGCACCACCAGCCCGCTGCTGCCGTCGATCGCCAGCACGTCGCCGTCGTTGACCTTCTGCAGCGCCTGCGCGGCGCCCACCACCAGCGGCAGGTGCAGGCTGCGCGCGAGGATCGCGCTGTGCGACAGCGGGCTGCCGCCGGCGGTGACCACCCCGACCACGCCCTGCGCCTGCAGCTGGACCAGTTCCGCCGGCGCCACGCTGTCGGTCACCAGGATCTCGCCGGACACGCCCTGCAGCTCCGCGCGGCCGCTGTGCAGGGCGGCGTGCAGGCGACCGATCACCTGGTCGATGTCGTCGATCCGGCTGCGCAGGTAGGCATCGTCCATGCCCTCGAACACCGCGGCGATGCGGTCGCGCTGCAGGCGCAGCGCGTAGTCGGCCGAATACAGCCCGGTGCGGATGAGTTCGTCGATCCCCGACAGCAGCTCGGGGTCGTCCAGCAGCAGCGCGTGCAGGTCCAGGAACTCGCCGATCTCGTGCGCCAGCGCGCCGTGCAGGCGCTCGCGCAGCTGGCGCATCTCCGCGCGCACGCTGTCCACCGCGGCATGGAAGCGCGCCAGTTCGGCGTCCACCTCGGCGGCGCTGATGCGCGCCTCGTCGATGTCCAGCGCGTGCGGCAGGCGCACGCGGGCCCGTCCAAGCGCGCTGCCGCGGGCGGCGGCGGTGCCGGACAGGACCTGGCGCATCAGCTGTCCTCGTCGAAGCGTCGCTCGAACAGCGCCGCCACCGCGTCGGCGGCGGCCTGCTCGTCCTCGCCGTCCACCCGCAGCACCACCTCCGAGCCCGGGCCGGCAGCCAGCAGCATCACGCCCATGATGCTCTTGGCATTGACCTCGCGCCCGCGCGCCTCCAGCGTGGCCTGGCAACGGAATGCGGACAGCAGCTGCACCAGCTTGGCGGTGGCGCGCGCATGCAGGCCGAGGCGGTTGCTGATCTTGAGTTCGCGCCGGATCATGCGGCGCCTCCGCGGGCGCGGCGCGGGCGGGACGGGTCAGATGTCATCGATGATGGCTCCGCTGCGGGCGCCGGCGGCGGCCACCGCCGGCAGGTCGGCCAATTCCAGCTCCGCGTAGTTCATCACCCGCAGCAGCATCGGCAGGCTGAGCGCGGACACCCGGCGCACCGGCGTCCCCAGCCGCGACAGGCGCGCGGCGAGGTTGGCGGGCGTGGCGCCGTACAGGTCGGTGAGGACCAGCACGCCGTCGCCGCCGTCCACACGGCGCATCGCCGCGCTGGCCTGCGGCAGCAGGGCCTCGGGCTCTCCGTCGAACGGCACCTCGAACGCCTCGCACGCCAGCGGCAGCCTGCCCAGCAGGCGCGCGGCCACCGCCAGCAAGGGCTGGCCGATGCCTTCATGGGTGACGAGGAGGATGCCGACGCTCATCCGCGCAACTTAGCAGACCGCGATGGCGGCGGGGAAGCGCGGGCATCGGCCACGATGCGCGCATACGCCGGACGGCGCGTCAGTCCAGCTCGCGGTGGTAGGTGGCGACCTCGCGCCAGCCGTGTTCGCGGCTGTGGCGGGCCAGGCGCTCGGCCAGGTACACCGAGCGATGGCGGCCGCCGCTGCAGCCGAACGCCACGGTCACGTAGCTGCGGGTGTCGGTGCTGAGCTTGGGCAGCCAGGTGTCCAGGAACGCCTGCACCTGCGCGGCGTAGGTCGCCACCTCCGGCTGCGCGTCGAGGTAGTCGCGCACTTCCGGATCGCGCCCGGACAGCGGCCGCAGGCGCGCGTCCCAGTGCGGGTTTGGCAGCACCCGCGCATCGAACACGAAATCGGCATCGCCCGGTACCCCGTGGCGGTAGGCGAACGACTCGAACAGCAGCGCCAGCCCGGCGCTCTCCAGCCCGAATTCGGACAGGATGCGGCGGCGCATCTGGTGCACGTTGAGCTCGCTGGTGTCGATCAGGATGTCCGCGATCTGGCGCAGCGGGCGCAGCGCCTGGCGGTCCAGCGAAATCGCGTCCGCCAGCGACAGCCCGAGGTGGCTGAGCGGATGCCGGCGGCGGGTGTCGGCGTAGCGGCGCAGCACCACCTCGCTACGCGCCTCGAGGAACAGCAGGCGCGGGTTCAGGCCCATCGCGCCCACCTGCGACAGCATCGCCGGCACGTCGGCCAGGTCGCCCAGGCTGCGCGCGTCGATCACCACCGCCACCTTCTCCGGCGCCGAATCCCCGGACTGCATGCGGCGCACGAACTCCGGCAGCAGCTCGGCCGGCAGGTTGTCCACGCAGTAGTAGCCGAGGTCCTCCAGCGTGTGCAGCGCGCCGGACTTGCCGGAGCCGGACATGCCGCTGACCACCACCAGGGCGGGCACCGCGGGTTGCTGCATCGCCTGGCTCATGGCGCGCTCACGGGCTGGAATGCTCGAGGAAATGGCTGTGCCGGGCCATGAACGCCGCGGCCGGGTCGATCCCCTTGCTGCGCAGGATGTGCATGCGGGTGGCGGCCTCGGTGAGCACCGCCAGATTGCGCCCGGGCATCACCGGGATGGTGATCGTCGGCACGTCCAGGTCGAGCACGCGGCGGCTGCCGAGGTCGCCGGTCAGGCGCTCCATGCCGCTGGGATCGGGCTCCAGCGACGGCCGCGACAGGTGCACGATCATGCGCAGGTACTTGTTCCGCTTGACCGCGGTGTCGCCGAACATCTGGCGGATGTTGAGCACGCCCAGCCCGCGCAGCTCCAGCATGTCCTGCAGCAGTTCCGGGCAGGTGCCGTCGAGCACGTCGGGGGCGATCTGGGTGAACTCGGGCGCGTCGTCCGCCACCAGGCGGTGGCCGCGGGTCACCAGGTCCAGCGCCAGCTCGCTCTTGCCGGAGCCGGATTCGCCGGTGATCAGCACGCCGATCGAATAGATCTCCATGAACACGCCGTGCAGGGTGACCCGCGGCGCCAGCCGGCGCGCCAGCACGTACTGCAGGTGGTTGAGCAGCTCGTGCCCGCGGCGCGGCGAGACCCAGACCGGGGTCTCCGATTCCTCGGCGGCCTCGCGCAGGTCCTCGGGGCAGGACTGGTTCTTGCTGATGACCAGCGCCAGCGGGCGGAAGTCGATGATCTTGTGGATGGTCTCCCAGCGCTGGCGGGCGTCCAGCCCATCCAGCCATTCCAGTTCCTCGCTGCCGAGGATCTGCACTTTGTTGGGATAGATCGCGTTGAGGTAGCCCGCCAGCGACGGCCGGCGGGCTACGGTCTCCACCGCCTCCAGCACGCGCTGTCCGCCCTGCGCCTGCCCGGCCACCCAGCGCAGCGCCAGGCGCTCCTGCTGGAGGGCGAACAGTTCGGCGGCGGTGATGCGGGCGGCGGTCACGGCGGGCAGGTCAGCCGGCGAGGTCGCGCGGCAGGCCCTCGCCGCGGTGGTGGTCGACCATCTTGTCCTTCTGCTTCAGCAGCAGGCGATCGAGCTTGTCGGCCAGCAGGTCGATCGCCGCGTACATGTCAGCCGCGTTGGCATCGGCATGCAGGGTCTTGCCGGGCAGGTTCACGGTGGCCTCGGCGCGGTGGTCGGGCTTCTCCAGGCCCAGCTGGACGCGGATCTGGCAGGGATGCTCGAAATGCCGCCCCAGCCGCTCGAAGCGGGTCTCCACGTACTGGCTCAGGGCGGGGGTGACGTCCATTTGCTGGCCGTAGGTTTCGATCTGCATCTTGACCTCCTTCTGCACGATGGGCCGCGCGCGGGGGTGCTCGCGGCAAGGCGGCGGGCGTGGCCCCTGCGGCGGCACCTTGCCGCCCGGCGACCGTCCATCCGCGCCTTCGGCTCCCAACCTATCGGCCCGGCGGGCATCCGGCAAGGGCCACGCGCGATCGCGTTGGCGGCGGTTCGTGCAGGCCGTGCCGGGGCGGCCTCAGAGCCGGAAGTCGTCGCCCAGGTACACCCGGCGCACATCGGCGTTCTGCAGCACCGCCTCGGGCGTGCCCTGGGCCAGCACCACCCACAGGCGGCGCAGATCCTCCTCCGCCTGCCCTTCCTCCAGGTGCAGGGCATTGGTGGTCAGGTTCGCCACCGTCCACCAGCCGAGCCGCTCGGCC
>JBKBXH010000130.1:0-4675 GCA_046313655.1 Thermomonas sp.
GCCCCTCGAAATAGCCGCGCAGCAGCTTGCGGTGGTTGAGCTGGATGGTGAACTCGCCGATCGCCATGCGTTCGAACACGGCCGCGATCACCGCCGGCAGCTCGGCATCGAAGCGCGGCGACAGCGTGTCCTTGCCGATCACGTCGATGTCGCACTGGTAGAACTCGCGGAAGCGGCCGCGCTGGGCGCGCTCGCCGCGGTACACGCGCTGCATCTGGTAGCGCCGGAACGGGAATGCGAGATCGTGCTCGTGCTCGGCGACGAAGCGCGCCAGCGGCACGGTCAGGTCGAAGCGCAGCGCCAGCTCGGGCAGGCCCTCGCCGCCCTTCTCCAGCGCCCCGGTGGACTGCACGAAATAGACCTGGCGCTCGGTCTCGCCGCCGGACTTGGTCAGCAGCACCTCCGACAGCTCCATCACCGGGGTCTCCACCGGCAGGAAGCCGAAACGCTCGAAGGTCTGGCGGATGATGTCCAGCATGCGCTGGAACGCGATCTGGTCGCGCGGCAGCAGTTCCATCACCCCGGCGGGGGTACGCGGCTTGATCAAGGCAAGGCTCCGGGAAGGTCGCGGAAAGCCGCTAGTTTAGCGGGCATGGCCACCTCCCCGCGGCCGCCGGCAGCAGCCGGCGCCAGGAAAATCACGCCCACCCCTTGCCGTCGGCGTGGCATGCCCCTAGAATGCGCGGCTCTGCCGTCGGGGTGTAGCTCAGCCTGGTAGAGCGCTACGTTCGGGACGTAGAAGTCGCAGGTTCAAATCCTGTCTCCCCGACCAATTCCCATCCCGGATGGGACACGAAAAACCGCCGCGAGGCGGTTTTTTCATGCCCGCGGCATGGCCCGCCTCCCGGCCTGCACGGCACCGGCATGACCCGCCGCCGCCCGCTTTTGCGTTGCCTGAAGGCAACCGCAGCGCAGGCATCCCCGTGCAGGCATCCTCTTCCGTTCCTCCCCGGCTGTACCGCGCCTCGCTGCTGCGCCAGTGGACCTTGCGGGTGGTGGTACCGCTGGCGCTGGCCACGGTGGTCGCATTCGCGCTGCTGGCCTATGCGGCATGGCCGGAAGGCGCGCCGCCGCTGGCGCTCTGGCGCGGCGGGCTGTTGCTGCTGGCGGCCCTGGCCTGGGTGGTGGCCCTGAGCTGGGGCATCGCGGTGCGGGTGGCCAAGCCGCTGGTGGAGCTCACCGAAGCCGTGGAACGGCTCGGGCGCGGCGAGCGCGTGCAGTTGCATCCGCTGCCACAGGGCGGCGCCATCGCGCGCCTGCAGGCGGGCATCAACCAGGCGTCGCAGGCACTCGCCAGCGCGCGCAACCGGATGCAGAGCGAGTTGGGACGCACCAGCATCGAACTGGCGGACAAGCACGCCAAGCTGGAGGCCGCCAGCCGGGCGCGCTCGCGGCTGCTGGCCGCCGCCAGCCACGACCTGCGCCAGCCTCTGTACGCGCTGACGCTGTTCTCCTCCACCCTGCGCGCCGGCGAGACCGACCCCGCGCGGCTGGAGCGGATCCGCCACATCGAGGAATGCGCGGCCTCGCTGGATCAGCTGTTCTCGGAACTGCTGGACCTTTCCCGGCTGGAAGCCGGTAGCATGCGCGCGCAGCCAATCACCGTGCGACTGGACGAGGTCTTCGACGAGGCCAGCCGCAACTTCCGCATGCTGGCCGAGTCCCGCGGCCTGCGGCTGGTGCTGCGCAAGACCGGCGCCTGGGTGCACTGCGACCGCACCATGCTGGCGCGCATCCTCAACAACCTGATCAGCAACGCGCTGCGCTACACCGACAGCGGCGGCGTGCTGGTGGGCGTGCGCCACCAGGCCAGCGGGCAGGTCCGCATCGATGTCTGGGACACCGGCTGCGGGATCGCCCCGGAGCACCAGCAGCGGGTGTTCGAGGAGTTCTACCAGGTGCGCTCGCCGGCGGGGCGCACCGGCGAGGGCGCGCGCGGACTGGGGCTGGGGCTGGCGACCGTGCGCCGCCTGGTCGACCTGGTCGGCGGCCGCATCGCCCTCGCGTCACGGCCCGGGAAGGGTACCCGGGTCGCGCTCTGGCTGGACGCCTGCACGCCGGCGCAGCGCACCCCACCCCCGGCACTGGATGTCCCACTCGACATTAGCGGCCTGCGCGTGCTGGCGATCGACGATGAGCCGGGCATCCGGCAGGGCCTGGGCACCCTGCTCGCGGAATGGGGTTGCGACGTGCGCGCGGCCGCCAGCCCGGCCGAGGCGCTGGAACAGCTGCGCGGCTGGTTCGGGCCGCCCGACCTGGTGATCAGCGATCTCCACCTGGGCGATGGCCCGGACGGGCTGGAAGCCCTGCAGGCGATCGCCCGCCAGCTCGGCGAAGACCCGCAGCGGCCCGGCTTCGCCCGCCTGCTGGTGACCGGCGAAACCCGGCGCGACCGGGTGGACGCGATCGCCGCCCGCCAGATCCCGGTGCTGTTCAAGCCGGTCCAGCCGCAGCGCCTGCGCGAAGCCATGCTGGCGGCGGTGCTGGCGGCGCGCGCGCGCCGCGATACGCCCCTTACGGAGCACGCATGAGCCAGGCCTTCAGCTACGACGCGGTGGAATACCCGGCGCACGTCTATCCCCAGCTGCATCCGTCGCGGCTGGCGGCGATCGCCCGCCTGCACGGCGTGGAGGCGGCCTCCCCGGCCGACTGCCGGCTGCTGGAAGTCGGCTGCGGCGACGGGCTGCAGCTGCTCACGCTGGCGCTGGCCTATCCGCACGCGCGCTTCGTCGGGATCGACCTGTCGGCCACGGCCATCGCCCGCGGCGAGGCGCTGCGCCAGGCACTGGGGCTGGACAACCTGCAGCTCGTCGCGGGCGACCTGCTGGCCTGGTCGCCTGCCCCGCCCGGGTTCGACTACGTGGTCGCCCACGGCTTCTACTCCTGGGTGCCGGAGGCCGTGCGCCAGCGCCTGCTGCAGCTGTGCCGCGACCATCTCGCCCCCGCCGGCATCGCCTGCATCAGCTACAACGCCCTGCCCGGCTGCCACCTGCGGCGGATGCTGTGGGACGTGCTGAAGTTCCATGCCGGCGGCAGCCCCGACCCGGCCACGCGCATCGCGCGCGCGCGCGAATGCCTGGGCCTGCTGCAGGCCGGCCTGCCCGCCGACAACCGCTATGCCACCGCGCTGGCCGGCGAAATCGAGGAATTGCAGGACCGCCTCAACCCCAACGTGCTGTTCCATGACGACCTGGCCGAGCTCAACCAGCCGTTCACTCTGGATGCCTTCATGCGCGAGGCCCGCGCGCACGGGCTGGAATTCGTGGCGGAAGCCTCGTACCACGAGATGTCGCTGCGCAACGCCGGCGAAGCCGTGCGCCCACTGCTGGAAACCCTGGCCGCCGACGACGTGGTCAGCAAGGAGCAATACCTGGATTTCCTGACCGGGCGCCGCTTCCGCCAGACCCTGCTGTGCCGGGGTGAAGCCGCGCCCGCGCCACATCCGCGCGCGGCCATGGTGGAGCGGCTGGAACTGGTCTCGGCACTGATGCCGGATGCGGCCACGCCGGATGCGCAGGGCGCATTGCGCTTCTCGCGCCCCGGCAGCGGCGGCGTGCGGACCGACCATCCGGTGATGCAGGCCCTGCTGGCATTGGCCGGCCCGCGGCATCCGCAACCGCTTCCACTGCCGGCCCTGCTGGACGCGGCGCGCGCGGCCGCCGGCAGCCAGCAGCCGCGCGAAGCCGACCTGGAGACCGCCTGCCGCTTCCTGCTGCGGGCGTTCGAAGTCGGGATCGTGGAGCTGCACTGCGATGCGCCACGGTTCGCCGCGGACGCCGGCCTGCGCCCGCTGGCCAGTCCGCTGGCGCGCCTGCAGGCACAGGCCGGGGCCAACCTGGTGGCCAGCCTGCGTCCGAGCATGGTCGGCCTGGACGATGCCTACAGCCGCGCACTGCTGGCGCTGCTGGATGGACAGCGCGACCGCGCCGCGCTGCTGGACGCACTGCGCCCGCTGTTGGAGGCGAACACCGGCAGCGGCCGCGAAGCCCAGTCCCAGCAAGCGCAGGAACTGGAAACCACGTTGCAGGGCATGGCCTCGCTTGGCCTGCTGTGCGCGACCGCGTGAATGCCACGGCACCCCATCCGCCCACCCCATCCGCGAATGCCCGCGCACCGAGGCATGCAGATGCACCCCGGCACGCGTGCGCGATCGGATGCGAAGCCCGTTGCCCGGCACATCGCAGGCGTCCCGCGGGATCAGCCGCGATCCGCCCGCATCAGCGCACGATGTAGGTCTGGGTATTGAGCTGCAGCACGGCGTCGAACTGGACTTTCTCGTTGTCCTCGCCCAGCTCCATCAATGCATCCACCCGGAAGCGCAGGGCGCGATCCAGTTCTTTCTGCGGCTCCAGGGTGACACGCACCCGGGTCAGGCGCGACTCGTGCAGGGCGATCGCCTGTTCCAGCGCGCGCCGGATGCGGTCGCGATCGTGCGGGCTGAGCAGGCTGTAGGACGAAAAATCCGGGATGCCGTAGGTCAGCGAGGAGCCACGGCATTCCTTGAAGGCCTCCGGGATCAGCCGCGCCCCTTCCGAGCGGGTATTCAACAGCGCCTCGAGGTCGCGCGAGACCTCGTTGCGCATCTCCAGCATCGATGGCCGGCGCCCCCCGTCTTCCGGGAGGGCGTCGGCCACCAGCCGGTTCATCAAGCCGCGCATGGCCCGCGTACCGACCC
>JBKBXH010000131.1:0-4653 GCA_046313655.1 Thermomonas sp.
CCCAGCAGCAGCAGCATGAGCGGCCTGCAGCGATCCAGCTCCGAAAGGCAGTGCATCAGGTGCCCGTCCGGCGGCTTGGGCACAGGTGCGGCCTCCGCGGCATCGGGGGGCAGCGCGCGCGCGGCGTGCTGGGTGGCGCCGCGCAGCGCCTCTTCCGGGGTCATCCGGAAATGGGTGCAGGCCAGCTGCATCGCCTGCCGCAGCGACAGCAGCGGCGAGGTGCCAGGATTGCAGTCGGTGGCCACCGCCATCGGTACGCCGTGCTCGCGCAGCAGCGCCATCGGCGGCAAGGTCGTTTCGCGCAGCACGTGGAAGGCACCGGGCAGCAGCACCGCCACCGTGCCGGCGGCGGCCAGCGCGCGCGCCCCGGCTTCGCCGGTGTGTTCCAGGTGGTCGGCGGACAGCCCGTCGAACGCCGCCGCCAGCGCCGCGCCGCCGAGGTCGCTGAGCTGGTCGGCGTGCAGCTTCACCGGCAGCCCGAGCGCGCGCGCGGCGTCGAACACGCGGCGCGTCTGCGCGGGCGAAAATCCGATGCCCTCGCAGAACGCATCCACCGCGTCCACCAGCCCTTCCGCGTGCAGGCGCGGCAGCCAGTCGATCACCGCATCGATGTAGCCGTCGGCATCGTCGCGGTACTCCGGCGGCAGCGCGTGCGCGGCGAGGTAGGTGGTGCGCACCGTGAGCGCCAGCCGCTCGCCGATCCGGCGCGCGACCCGCAGCATCTTGCGCTCGTTGTCGAAGTCCAGGCCGTAGCCGGACTTGATCTCCAGCGTGGTGACCCCGTCGCGGCGCAGGTCGCGCGCGCGCGGCAGCGACTGCCGCAGCAACTCGTCCTCGCTGGCGGCCCGCACCGCCGCCACGCTGGCGCGGATGCCGCCGCCGGCGCGCGCGATCTGCTCGTAGCTGGCGCCATTGAGGCGCATGTCGAACTCGTTGGCGCGGTTGCCGGCGAACACCAGGTGGGTGTGGCAATCGACCAGCCCGGGCGTCAGCAGGCGGCCTTGCAGGTTCTCGGTGTGCAGGGCATCGCCGGGCGGCAGCGCGTGCAGCGGCCCGACCCAGGCAATGCGGCCGTCGGCCACCGCCAGCGCGCCATCCTCGACCAGGCCGAACGGCGCATCGCCGTCCAGGGTCGCGAGGGTGGCGTGGGTCAGCAGCAGGTCCCAGCGCTGGGCGGGCATCGGCGGGTTCCGTGGGGCGCGTGTGGCGCGTGTGGCGCCCGATTATGGCAAAGCTGCCGCCGGAGGCGCGGGGCGCGGCCTAGAATGGCGGCCTTTCCGCCACGGATGCCCGCCATGCAAGACGCCGCCAGCGCCGCCCGCCCCGCCGCCGTGGAGGGCTGGGGCGGCCGCATCGACCTGCCGGAGGATGCCTCCACCCGCCGTTGGCACCAGTGGGTGCGTGCGCCGCAGGCCGGTGCCGCGCCCGGGATCGCGCTGCTGGGCTTCGCCTGCGACGAGGGCGTGCGCCGCAACCACGGCCGCGTGGGCGCGGCGGAAGGGCCGGCCGCGCTGCGCCGGATGCTGTCCAACCTGCCGGTGCTGGACGAGGCGCCGCTGTACGACGCCGGCACCATCGCCTGCACCGACGGCGACCTCGAGGCCGCGCAGGCCCGCTACGCGCAGGCGATGGCGGGGCTGCTGGACGCGGGGCACCTGGCCGTGGGCCTGGGCGGCGGCCACGAGATCGCCTACGCCAGCTATCTCGGCCTGGCCGGGCACCTCGGCGTGCGCCGGCCGCGGGTGGCGATCGTTAATATCGACGCCCACTTCGACCTGCGCCGGCAGGAGCAGGGCAGCTCGGGCACGCCGTTTCTGCAGGCGATCGAGCACGCGCGCGCGCACGGCCTGCCGCTGGAGTACCTGGTGTACGGCGTGAGCGTCGCGGCCAACACGCGGGTGCTGTTCGAGACCGCCGACGCGCTGGGCGTGCACTACGTGCGCGATGACGCCTTGGGGCTGCTCGACCTGCCACAGCGGCTGGCCGAACTGAAGGCGAAGCTGGCCGGCGTCGATGCGGTGTATCTCACCCTCGACATCGACGGTCTGCCGCATGCGATGGCGCCCGGGGTCAGCGCGCCGGCCGCGCGCGGGGTGCCGCTGGAGGTGGTGGAGCCGCTGCTGGACGCGGTGGCGGCGACCGGCAAGCTGCGCCTGCTGGACGTGGCCGAGCTGTGCCCGCCGCTGGACCGCGACCACGTCACCGCGCGCGTTGCCGCGCGCCTGATCCACCGCGTCACCCACGCGGCGTTGCGCGCGCGCGCGGGCTGAACCGCACGCCGCCCTCAGCGCGCCTCGCGCAGCGCCGGCCGCAGCGGGGCCAGGCTGCCATCGTTCGCGGCCGGGGCGATCCCGAGCAGGTCGGCCAGCAGCGGGTACACGTCCACGTTGTCGAACGCCGGCAGCACGGTGCCGGCACGGAACGCCGGGCCATGCGCCACGAAGGTGGCGCGCATCGACGGTAGCGCCGGGTCGAAGCCGTGCGAGCCGCGATCGCCGGGCCGGCGCTTGGCCTTCCAGCCCGGATACAGCGCGTCCCAACCTTCATCCATCTGGCACACGATCGGCGGGATGCGCGGATGCGTGCCGTAGTGCCAGCGCTCCGGCAGGGCGTCCTTGCGCCAGCATTCGTAGTGCGGATGCCGGCCCAGCAGGTGCGCCTCGGCCTCGGCCTCGTGGCCCGGCAGCGGGCGCACGCCCACCACCTGGCCGGCGGTTTCCACCTCGGCGATGTCCGCCGGCACCATCGCGTCCACCGTCACCACCTGGCCATCCGGTACCCGCGCCATGCCGTGGTCGGAGACCACCACGATGTTGGTGGCCTCCAGCATCCCGCGCCGGCGCAGGCCGTCCACCAGGCGTGCCAGCGCCGCGTCCACCTCGGCCAGCGCCGCCAGCACCGGCGGGCTGTCGGGGCCGCTGTCGTGCTCGGCGTGGTCCACCTGGTCGAAATACAGCGTCATCAGCGCCGGCCGCTGCGCCGGCGGCAGGTCGAACCAGCCGAGCACCCGGTCCACCCGCGCGGTCGGCGTCATCTTGGCGTCGAAGGCATGCCATTCGTCCGGGCGCACGCCGCGGATCGCGGCTTCGCTGCCCGGCCAGAACATGGTCGCGGTGCGCAGCCCGGCCTTGTGCGCGGTGACCCAGATCGGCTCGCCGCCGTCCCACCAGCGGCCATCGCCCACGGCCTGGCGGTTGTCCATCGAGAAGCGCCCCAGCCGCGGGTCGCGCATGGTGTTGTGGACGATGCCGTGGTGGTCCGGGCGCAGGCCGGTCACCAGGGTGTAGTGGTTGGGGAAGGTCAGCGACGGGAACGAGGGATTCATCCACTGTGCGCGCACGCCGGTGTCGGCCAGCCGGCGCAGGGTGGGCAGGCGCGGCAGGTCGTCCGGGCGCAGGCCGTCGATCGACACCAGCAGCACCGGCGCGACGGTCGGCGCGGGCGCTTGCGCGGCGGTGGGCGCGCGGGGGGCGGGAGGACTGGCGCAGCCGGCCACGGCCAGCAGCGCTGCGGTGAGCAGGGGGGTGAGGAAGGTGCGCATGCACCGATGATAGCCGGCGGCCATGACCGGCCGGTGGCGGACGCGATGCGATAATCCCGGCAACGCCTGCAGGAGTTGCCCGATGTCCAGCCGCCACGATCCCTCCCGCCGCATCCACGCCCCGCGCGGCACCGCCCTCAGCTGCCGTTCGTGGCTGACCGAGGCGCCGTTCCGGATGCTGCAGAACAACCTCGACCCGGACGTGGCCGAGCGCCCGGAGGACCTGGTGGTGTACGGCGGCATCGGCCGCGCTGCGCGCGACTGGGCGTGCTTCGACAAGATCCTCGAGACGCTGAAGACCCTCGGCGACGACGAGACCCTGCTGGTGCAGTCGGGCAAGCCGGTGGGCGTGTTCCCCACCCACGCCGACGCGCCGCGGGTGCTGATCGCCAATTCCAACCTGGTGCCGCACTGGGCGACCTGGGAGCACTTCAACGAGTTGGACAGGAAGGGGCTGATGATGTACGGCCAGATGACGGCCGGCTCGTGGATCTACATCGGCAGCCAGGGCATCGTGCAGGGCACCTACGAAACCTTCGTGGAGATGGGGCGCCAGCACTACGGCGGCTCGCTCAAGGGCAAGTGGATCCTCACCGCCGGCCTGGGCGGCATGGGTGGCGCGCAGCCGCTGGCGGCCTCGCTGGCCGGCGCGTGCAGCCTCACCATCGAATGCCGGCAGTCGAGCATCGACTTCCGCCTGCGCACCCGCTACGTGGACGAGCAGGCCACCGACCTCGACGACGCGCTGGCCCGCATCGCGGCATACACCCAGGCGGGCGAGGCCAAGTCCATCGCGCTGCTCGGCAACGCGGCGGAGATCCTGCCGGAGCTGGTGCGCCGCGGCGTGCGCCCCGACTGCGTGACCGACCAGACCAGCGCGCACGACCCGGTGCACGGCTACCTGCCGATCGGCTGGAGCGTGGAGCAGTGGATGGCCGAGCAGGCCGCCAATCCCGAGAAGGTGCGCGACGCCGCCAAGCAGTCGATGCGCGTGCACGTCGAGGCCATGCTGGCTGACGCCCGAGCCGGAATAGGGGTTCGGACGCTCGAACAGCGCATTGACGCCGTAGCTGACGCAAAGCGCCAGAAGCTCCATGCGCGTGCCGTCATCG
>JBKBXH010000132.1:0-4620 GCA_046313655.1 Thermomonas sp.
GTGCGGGCTCTGGTCGGGGGCCGCGGCGGGGCTCAGGCCTTGATCTCGGAAGTCCAGTAGGCCTCGACCTGGCGCACCAGCGCATCCGGCAGCGGCACGTAGTGCAGTGCGTCCGCCTGCGGCTGGCCGTTCTCTAGCGACCACTTCAGGAAGTCCAGCACGTTGCGCGCGCGCGCCGGGTCCTTCGGCTGGCGCGGCATCATCACGAACACGGTGGCGGCGATCGGCCAGGCCTCGGCACCCGGGGCATTGGTGATGACCAGGTTGAAGTCGCGCGCGGAGGCCCAGTCGGCGCTGGCGGCCGCGACCTTGAACGAGGCGCTGCTGGGCTGGATCCACTGGCCGGCGGCGTTCTGCATCGCGGTCCAGGCCATCGCGTTCTCGGTGGCATAGGCCAGCTCGACATAGCCGATCGAGCCCTTGATCTGCTTCACGTAGGCGGCCACGCCCTCGTTGCCCTTGCCGCCCACGCCGGCCGGCCAGTTCACCGAGGTGCCTTCGCCCACCGCCGACTTCCAGGCCGGGCTGACCTTGGACAGGTAGTTGACGAAATTGAAGGTGGTGCCGGAACCGTCGGAACGGTGCACCACGTTGATCTTGCCGCCGGGCAGGGCCACGCCCGGGTTCAGCGCGGCGATCGCCGGATCGTTCCAGCGCGTGATCTTGCCGAGGTAGATGTCGGCCATCACCGGGCCGGTCAGGCGCAGCTGGCCGGCACCGATGCCGTCCAGGTTCACCACCGGCACCACGCCGCCGATCGTGACCGGGAACTGCACCAGCCCAGCCTGCGCCAGCTCTTCCGGCGGCAGCGGCTTGTCGGAGGCGCCGAAGTCCACGGTCCCGGCCTTGATCTGGGCGATGCCGCCGCCGGAGCCGATCGACTGGTAGTTGATCTTGTGGCCGGTGGCCTTGTTGTAGTCGTCCGACCACTTCGACACCAGCGGATAGACGAAGGTCGAGCCGGCGCCGGTGATGGTGGCGGGCTGCGGGGCGGCGGCCTGCGGGGCAGCCGCATCGGCCTTGGCGCCGGCCGCCGGGGCGGAACCGTTGGAGCAGGCGGCCAGGGCGGCGCACAGGCAGGCACCGAGCACGGCACCCCGGAGCAGGGAGGCATTCATGGTGGGGAGATTCGCTTGCGGGGACGCGCAATATGAAACCCGGCTTGTGTGACAGCCAGATGACGGCCGCCCCCGTGCGGGCCGACGGCTGTCATCTTCCGCCGCCGCAAACGCAGGACGGGCCCGAAGGCCCGTCCCGGGCATCCCGCAGGGGGATGCATGCCGATTGCAGCGCGGCAGGGCTTACTTGATGTTCTGCGCCCAGTAGGTCTCGATCTGCTTCACCAGCGAGTCCGGCAGCGGCACGTAGTCCAGCGAGGAGGCCTGGGCCTTGCCCTTCTCGAACGCCCACTTGAAGAAGGCCAGCGCCTCGCGGGTGCGGGCCGGGTTCTTCGGCTTCTTGTACATGATCACCCAGGTGGTGGCGGTGATCGGCCAGGCCTGCGCGCCCGGGGCGTTGGTCATGATCAGGTTGAAGTCCTTGGCCGAGCCCCAGTCCGCGGTGGCGGCGGCGGCGGCGAAGGTGTCGTCGCCCGGGCGCAGGAAGTTGCCGGCGGCGTTCTTCATCTGGGTGAACGACAGCTTGTTCTGCAGCGCGTAGGCGTACTCGACGTAGCCGATGCCGCCGCGGATCTGGCGCACGTAGGCGGCCACGCCCTCGTTGCCCTTGCCGCCCACGCCGGTCGGCCAGGCCACCGAGGTGCCTTCGCCGGACTTCTGCTTCCACTCCGGGCTGACCTTGGACAGGTAGTTGGTGAAGTTGAAGGTGGTGCCGGAGCCGTCGGAACGGTGCACCACGGTGATCTTCATCGCCGGCAGCGCCAGGCCCTGGTTCAGCGCGGCGATGCGCGCGTCGTTCCACATGGTGATCTTGCCGAGGTAGATGTCGGCCAGCAGAGTGCCGTCCAGCTTCATCGCGCCCGGGGCCACGCCGGGGACGTTCACCACCGGCACGATGCCGCCGATGACGACCGGGAACTGGCCGAGGCCGGCCTGGCGCAGCTCGTCGGCCGAGAGCGGCTTGTCGGAGGCGCCGAAGTCCACGGTGGCCGCCTTGATCTGGGCGATGCCGCCGCCGGAACCGATCGACTGGTAGTTGATCTTGTTGCCGGTCACGGCGTTGTAATCAGCCGACCACTTCGACAGGACGGGGTACACGAAGGTGGAGCCGGCACCGGTGATGTCGGCCGCGAACGCGGAGCCGGCGAGGCTGGTCGCCAGGGCGAGCACGACGAGGCGGGACTTGAGGGACTTGAGCACGGAACACTCCTGGTGGATGGGGTCAACGGCGGACGGGCCGCTCGGCGCGCATTGCAGCCGCGGGCGGTGACAGGCGTGCGTCTTAGACATGACGATCGCGTGACAGGTCGCCACCGGTCGGCGCGGCGGCGGCAAGCGTGAAAAAAGCGTGAGTCCGACATAAACCTGCAATGAATCCGCATTGGAATAGCGCCCCGGCATGGGCACCGGCCATGGCCGGGCGCGTGCAGCACCTCAACGCCGTCTTCCCTTTCCCGATCCGCCACCCATTGGAGTCTTTTCCATGCGTCCCACCCATCTGGCCGCCGCCGTCGCCTTGGCCATCGCCAGCACCAGCTTCAATGCCGCCGCGCAGAGCGCGCCCAGCGCCCAGGACATCGCCGAGCTGAAGGCGCAGATCGCGGCCCTGCAGGCCCAGATCCAGGCGCTGGAGGAGCGCAGCGATGCGCAGTCCGACGTGAACATCACCCAGGCCAAGGCGATCGAGGATGCCGAAGCCACCAAGGGCAAGGTGGACAAGCTGGCCAAGCTGGTGAACGACACCAGCATCAGCGGCCGCCTGTACTACGACCTGACCAACATCGACGACCAGAACAAGGGCATCAAGACCAACAAGTCGGGCTTCGCGTTCGACATCACGCGCTTCTATCTGGGCGTGGATCACAAGTACAACGACCAGTGGTCGATGAACCTGACCACCGACTTCCAGTACTCCTCGGCGATCGCCTCCACCGAGATCTACCTGAAGAAGGCCTACGTGCAGTACACGCTCAGCGACGCCTTCGTGCTGCGCGCCGGTGCCGCCGACCTGCCGTGGGTGCCGTTCGCGGAGAACTGGTACGGCATGCGCTACGTCGAGAACACCCTCATCGACCGCCTGAAGTTCGGCACCTCGGCCGACTGGGGCCTGCACGCCAGCGGCAAGGTCGCCGGCGGTTCGATGGAGTACGCGGTGGCCGCCCTGAACGGCAACGGCTACAAGAACCCGAGCCGCAGCAAGGGCCTGGATGTCGAAGGCCGCCTGAGCTACTCGCCGACCAGCAGCACCGTGCTGGCGGTGGGCGTCTACAACGGCACCCTGGGCAAGGAAACCCAGACCGTGAACAGCCTGCACAACGCCGAGCGCGTGGACTTCCTGGCCGCCTACGCCGCCGGCACCACCCGCCTGGGCGTGGAGTACTTCCAGGCCAAGAACTGGAACAACGTGCTGACCGTGGCCACCGACAAGGCCAGCGGCTGGTCGGCCTGGGGCAGCATCGGCCTCGGCGGCGACGGCATCAACCTGTTCGGCCGCTACGACCGCACCGACCTCAGCAAGACCCTCGACCCGACCCTGCGCGACACCTACTACAACCTGGGCGTCGAGTTCCCGATCACCAAGGGCGTGAAGCTGGCCACCGTGTACAAGCACACCGACCAGAAGAACGCGCTGCTGACCAAGGACCTCAAGACCGACGAGTTCGGCGTGTGGGGCGAGTTCCGCTTCTGATCCGCGAAAAGCAGCCAGACGAAGTGGCAGGGGCGGCGGGCTTCGGTCCGCCGCCTTTTTTCGTATGGAGATGCGGTTGCCGCCGTCAGTTCGCCCAGCTCGACGGGCCCTTGTCGGGCCAGCGGCAAAGGTCGTGGATCGGACAGTGCAGGCAGTCCGGCTTGCGCGCCTTGCACACGTAGCGGCCGTGCAGGATCAGCCAGTGGTGGGCGTCGCGCGCGAATTCCTCCGGCACCAGCTTCACCAGCTTGTCCTCGACCGCGCGCACGTCCTTGCCCGGCGCCAGCCCGGTGCGGTTGGCGACCCGGAAGATGTGGGTGTCCACCGCGATGGTGGGTTCGCCGAACGCGGTGTTGAGCACCACGTTGGCGGTCTTGCGGCCGACGCCCGGTAGCGCTTCCAGCGCCTCGCGGGTACGCGGCACCTCGCCGTCGTGGTGTTCCAGCAGCTGCCGGCACAGCGCGATGATGTTGGCGGCCTTGGCGTTGAACAGGCCGATCGTGTTGATGTAGCTCTTCAGGCCGTCCTCGCCCAGCGCCAGGATCGCGGCGGGCGTGTTGGCCACGGGATACAGCCTGCGGGTGGCCTTGTTGACGCCGACGTCGGTCGCCTGCGCCGACAGCACCACCGCCACCAGCAGTTCGAATGGGCTGGTGTATTCAAGCTCGGTGGTCGGCTGCGGGTTGGCGGCGTGCAGGCGGGTGAACAATTCGCGGATTTCGTCGCGGGGGAGCCGGCTGCCGCGTGCCGGCTGGCGGCGTGGGCTGGCGCTCATGGCCGGCGCGCCCGTGCTTTTTCCAGCGCCCGTGCCAG
>JBKBXH010000133.1:0-4551 GCA_046313655.1 Thermomonas sp.
CGGCCGAGCTGACCAAGTACGCCGCCAACGCGATGCTGGCGACCAAGATCAGCTTCATGAACGAGATCGCCAACATCGCCGAGCAGGTGGGTGCGGACGTGGAGATGGTGCGCAAGGGCATCGGCTCCGACCCGCGCATCGGCTGGCATTTCATCTATCCCGGCGCCGGCTACGGCGGCTCGTGCTTCCCCAAGGACGTGCAGGCGCTGGCGCGCACCGCGCAGCAGCACGGGGTGAAGCCGCGCCTGCTGGACGCGGTGGAGGCGGTGAATGCCGCCCAGAAGCAGCACCTGTTCGCGCTGATGGCGCGCCACTACGGCAGCAGCGCGCAGCTGCGCGGCAAGACCGTCGCGGTGTGGGGGCTGGCGTTCAAGCCGAATACCGACGACATGCGCGAGGCCTCCAGCCGCACCCTGCTGGCGCAGCTGTGGGCGGCGGGTGCGCGGGTGCAGGCGTTCGACCCCGAGGCGATGGACGAGGCGCGGCGGATCTTCGGTGCGCGCGATGACCTGCGGCTGTGCGACAGCGCGCAGGCGGCGCTGGAAGGTGCGGATGCGCTGGTGGTGGTGACCGAGTGGAAGCAGTTCCGCAGCCCGGATTTCGCGCGGCTGAAGGCGGCGCTGGCCGATGCGGTGGTGTTCGATGGGCGCAACCTGTACGCGCCCGACGAGGTCGAGGCCGCCGGGCTGGCCTATTACGGCATCGGTCGCGGGCGCTCGCTGCGGCGGGAGGCGCTGGCATGAGCGAGCTCGAACGGCGCCTGGTGGACCTGGAGACCCGGCTGGCGTTCCAGGAGCATGCGCTGCAGGAGCTCAGCGACGCGCTGGCGGCCGCGCGCGCCGAGGAATCCGCCAATGCGCTGCGCCTGCACCGGGCGCTGGAAGAATTGCGCCAGCTGCGCAGTGCGCTGGCCAACAGCCCGGCGGTGGGCGATGCCGCCAGCGAACCGCCGCCCCCGCATTACTGACGGTATCGGGCGTCCGCCATCCGCAGGCGGGCAGCCCGGGCCGCGCAGACCAAGCGAGCAGAACCAAGCGAGTACAGCCATGAGCAATTCCCTCCGCGACCAGTTGCTGGGCCTGGGCTTCAAGGACGCCCCGAAGCCCGCCGCGCGCCCGAAGCAGGAGCCGCGCCGGCAGGACGCGCGCAAGCCGCAGCCGGGGCAGGGCGGCAAGCCCGCGCGTCCGTCGCGCCCGCACGCGCCGCGCACCCGCGAGGACATCGACCTCGCCAAGGCCTACGCGATCCGCGCGCAGAGGGAGAAGGACGAGCGCATCGAGGCCGAGCGCCTGAAGCAGGAGGAGGCGCGCCAGCGCCGCGAGGCGAAGGCCAGGCTCGAGGACTTCCTGCAGGGCAAGGCGCTGAACGCGGCCGACGCCGAGCACGTGCGCCATTTCGAATACGGCGGCAAGATCAAGCGCGTGCACGTCACCGCCGCGCAGCTGAAGGCGCTCAATGCCGGCCAGCTCGGCGTGGTCCAGCTCAACGGCCGCTACCTGCTGGTGGACGCCGCGACCCTGGCCGAGGCGGAAGCCATCTTCGCGTCAGCCGTCGCGCTCAAGGTGGACCCGGACGCACCCGCCGCCGACGATCCGTATGCCGACCCCAGGTACCAGGTGCCGGACGACCTGATGTGGTGAGGGTTGGCGCGCGCGGCGGTCATCCCGCGGCGCGCTGGCGCATCCACTCCCGCATCGCTTTTTCAGGCAGCGGGCGGCTGAACAGGTAGCCCTGGAAGATGTCGCAGCCGGCCTGCAGCAGGCGGGCATGCTGCGCCTCGGTTTCCACGCCCTCGGCCAGCACCTGCAGGTCCAGCTGGTGGGCCATGCCGATGATCGCCTCGATCAGCGCAGCCGGCCGCTTGCCGAGCTCCGGATGCGGCTGCGCGTCGATGTCGATCACGAAGCTGCGGTCGATCTTGAGGGTGTTGATCGGCATCCGCTTGAGGTAGGACAGGCTGGAATAGCCGGTGCCGAAGTCGTCCAGCGCCAGCTTCACGCCGTGCCGGCGCAGTACCTGCATCTTCTCCAGCGTGGCCTCCAGGTCGTCGGCCAGCACGCTTTCGGTCAGCTCCAGCTCCAGCAGCAGCGGGTTGCCGGCCAGCCGGTCCAGCAGGTCCTCGATCCGGCGCACGAAATCCGGTTCGCGGAACTGGCGCGGGCTCACGTTCACGCCCATGGCCAGGCCATCCGGCCAGGGCACGCCGTCCTCACAGCTGGCCCGGCAGCGCTGCATGCAGGCAACCGCTTCCTCCAGCACCCAGTTGCCCAGCGGCACGATCAGGCCGCTGGCCTCGGCCTCCGCGATGAACTCGCCCGGCGCCACCAGCCCGCGTTCCGGGTGCTGCCAGCGCACCAGGGCCTCGATCCCGCGCAGTTGGCCGCGTGCATCCACCTGCGGCTGGTAATGCAGCAGCAGTTGGCCGCCGGCATCCACCGCGGCTTTGAGGTCGTTGCGCAGGCGCAGGCGCCGGCTGGCGGCCTGCTGCAGGTCGTGGGCGAAGAAGCGGATGCGGTTGTCGCTGGCCAGCTTGGCCTGGTGCATGGCGGTTTCCGCCTCGCGCAGCAGCTCGCCGGGGTCGCGGCTGTCGTTGGGGATCATCACCACCCCGGCGCTGGCGCTCAGGTGCAGGGTGTGGTCCTGCATCGCAAGCGGCTGCGCCAGGCTGCCCAACAACTTCTCGAGGGTTCGCGCGGCCTGGGTGGAGGCCTGCTCCAGCGCCGGCTCCAGCTCCGGCATCAGCAGGCTGAAGGTGTCGCCATGCAGGCGCGCCAGCAGCTGGCCCTGCTGCAGCTGGTTGGTCAGGCGCTGGGCCACCCCGCGCAGCACCGCGTCGCCGGCGGCCATGCCCAGGGATTCGTTGATCGCGGTGAATCCGTCGAGGTCGAAGGCCGCCAGCGCCGCGTGCTGGCCGCGCAGTTCGGTGGTGGCGAGCTCGTCCACCACGCGTTCCTGCAGGTATTTGCGATTGGGCAGGCCGGTCAGCGGGTCGAAGTTCGACAGTTGCCGGATTTCCTCCTCGGCGGCCAGGCGTTCGCGGATGTCGTGGGCGGCGACCACGCGCAGGCTGTGCCCGCCGCTCTGCCATTCGCGTACCGCCACCTCGGCGGGCACGATGCTGCCGTCCGCGGCCAGGAAATCCAGCGCCCAGCGGCCCTCCATGCCTTTTGCCGTGAGATCCCGCTTGCGCTGGCGGTCGTGTTCGGCCACCAGCGAGTAGATGTCGCGGCCCTTGAGCGCCTCGGCAGGCAGGCCGATCAGGCGGCCGGCGGCGGCGTTGGCGTCGACAATGGTGCCGCCGTCGTGGATGAAGATGGCCTCGGTGGCGGCATCCGACAGGTGCCGGTAGCGCGCCTCGCTCTCGGCCAGGGCGTGGCGGCTGCGCTGCAGGTCCTCGGCCATGCGGGCCATGGCCTCCCCCAATACCTTGAACTCGCCGCCACCGCGCAGCTTGGGGATTGCATCGAACTGGCCCTGGCCGATCCGCTGCATGCCCTGCGCCAGCGCCTGCGCCGGGCGCAGGATGAAGCGCTGGGCCAGCGCGTACAGCAGCAGCATGGTCAGCACCAGCACCGCCGCCGACATTCCGGCCATCTGCAGGCTGCGCTGCCAGGCCTCGGCCTGCAGCGGGGCCAGGTCGTACTCGACCAGCAGCAGGCCGATCCGGTGCGAGCGCAGTTCGTCCGGACGCAGGCCCATCACTACCGGGGCCAGCGCAAGCAGGTGGCTATGGGCGGCATCCCAGACCAGGCGCTCGCGGCGCTGGCCGCGCACCTGTGCCGCGAGCTGGGTGGGATAGCCGGGGAGATTGCCGGCGGCGGGCAGGCCCTTCCATGCAAACCGGGTGGCTGTGACCACCCGGCCGTTTTCGTCGATCAGCGCGGCGCGCTGGATCATCGGCTCCAGCCCCAGCTCGGACAGGATGCCGTCCATTCCTGCGCCGTTGCGCTGGCGCAGCGCATCCTCCAGGCTGCGCCGGGTCTGCAGCAACTCCGCGTGCGCGCTGCGGTCGACGAACTCCCGCACGTGCTGCTGGTAGTTCTGGTATTCCACCCACAGCAGCATGCTTAGGCGGATGATGGCCACGATCGCGAGGAACAGCGGCAGCCACAGCCGCAGGTTGATGACGCGCAGGGTGTGCAACGGGTTGCGTTCCTTCATCATTTCGAGCCCTCGCCGTGGGCGAAGCGGCCATCCACCAGGCCGCGGGTATCGGGTGCGGTGGCCAGCAGGCCGTGCCGCTGCATCAGTGCCGCCTGGCGCTGGGCGCTGGCCTGTAGCGCAGGCGGCCTTCCGCCGAGCAGGGTGCGGTTATAGGGCGTGTCCGGCAGTACCAGCCCGGCCAGTGACTGCGCCACGTCGGCCGGCGGCAGGCCCAGCCGCGGCGCCATCCGTGCCAGGGCGTCCTTACGGTGGCGGGCCAGGTAGGCCAGCGCACGCTGCTGGCCCGCGATCAGGCGGCGGATGTCCTCGGCGCAGCATTCCAACGCCGCGTCGCGCACCACCAGCACGTCCACGATCTCGCCGGGCAGCTGGCGGCTGTCGAACAGC
>JBKBXH010000134.1:0-4550 GCA_046313655.1 Thermomonas sp.
CATCCTGCGCCCCGGCCGCTTCGACCGGCAGATCACGGTGGACAAGCCGGACATCAAGGGCCGCAAGCAGATCTTTGAGGTGCACCTGCGTGCGCTGACCGTGAACGGCGAAAAGGAGAAGCTGGCGGAGCGGCTGGCCGAAGCGCGCGAGGAGGACTGGCTGGACGCCGCCCTGCCGGGCTGGCGCACGCCGCTGCGGCGGCTGCGCGAGCGCGGGCTGGTCACGCCGGTGGTCTTCACCCAGGCATCCGCGCCGGCACCGCTGGCGGCGGGGTTCTCGCCCAATCCCGAGCAGCAGGCGGCGATCACGGCGATCACCGCGGCCCAGGGCTTCACCCCCTTCCTGCTGGAGGGCGTCACCGGCAGCGGCAAGACCGAGGTCTACCTGCAGG
Source organism: Thermomonas sp. (assembly GCA_046313655.1). Classification (GTDB taxonomy): domain Bacteria; phylum Pseudomonadota; class Gammaproteobacteria; order Xanthomonadales; family Xanthomonadaceae; genus Thermomonas. Next base: position 393 of record JBKBXH010000134.1, read on the forward strand.
CGATCACCGACTGCCTGGCCCGCGGCCGGCAGGCGCTGGTGCTGGTGCCGGAGATCGGCCTGACCCCGCAGATGCTGGCGCGCTTCCGCGCCCGCCTCGGGATGCCGGTGCTGGCGCTGCATTCCGGGCTGGGCGACGGCGAGCGCGCCGCGGCGTGGCTGGCGGCCGCGCGCGGGCAGGCGCGGGTGGTGGTCGGCACCCGCTCGGCGGTGTTCGTGCCGCTGCCGGAGCCGGGCCTGGTGGTGGTGGACGAGGAGCACGACGGCAGCTACAAGCAGTTCGACGGCATCCGCTACCAGGCCCGCGATTTCGCGATCGTGCGTGCGCGCGCGCTGGGCGTGCCGGTGGTGTTGGGCAGCGCCACCCCGTCGCTGGAAAGTCTGCACAACGCGCAGGCCGGGCGCTACGTGCACCTGCGCCTGCGCCAGCGCGCGGGCGCCGCGCAGCCGCCGCCGGTGCGGGTGGTGGACGTGCGCAAGCGCCCGCTGCAGGCCGGACTGTCGGAGCAGGCGCTGGGGGCGATTGCTGCCGCCCTGGCCGCCGGCGGGCAGGTGCTGGTGTTCCGCAACCGCCGCGGCTACGCGCCGGTGCTGCTGTGCCACGACTGCGGCTGGAGCGCGCACTGCCCGCGCTGCAGCACGGAGGAGCGGCCGACGCCGATGACCGTGCATGCGCAGGGCAAGCGCCTGCAATGCCACCACTGCGGGTATCGCAAGCCGGCGCCGCCGGCCTGCCCGGACTGCGCCAGCCTCGCACTGCAGCCGCAGGGCAACGGCACCGAGCGCATCGAGGAGGCCCTGCAGGCGCGCTTCCCGGACGTGCCGGTGCTGCGCATCGACCGCGGCAGCACCGGCCACCGCGATGCCCTGCAGCGGCATTTCGACGCCCTCGGCGAACGCCCGGGCATCCTGGTCGGCACCCAGATGCTGGCCAAGGGCCACGACCTGCCGAACCTGACCCTGGTGGTGGTGGTCGGGATCGACGAAGGTCTGTTCTCGGCCGATTTCCGCAGCGGCGAGAAGCTGGCGCAGCTGCTGGTGCAGGTGTCCGGCCGCGCCGGCCGCGCCGCGCGCGCGGGCGAGGTGCTGGTGCAGACCCACCATCCCGAACACCCGCTGCTGCAGACCCTGCTGCGCGGCGGCTATCCCGCGTTCGCGCAGGCCGAGCTTGCGCTGCGCGAGGCCGCCGGGTTGCCGCCGTTCGCGCACATGGCCCTGCTGCGTGCGGAAGCGCGCCATGCCGATCCGCCGCAGCAGTTCCTGCAGGCGGCGCGGGAGGCGCTGCAGGGCTTCGCGCTGGAGGTCGCCGGCCCGCTGCCGGCGCCGATGCCGCGCCGCGCCGGCCACGTGCGCGCGCAGCTGGTGCTGTGCGCGAACGCGCGCGCCCCGCTGCACGCGGCGCTGCAGGCGGCGGTGCCGCTGCTGCACGCGCTGCCGGACGCGCGCCGGGTGCGCTGGTCGCTGGACGTGGATCCGGCCGACCTGTACTGACCGCGCGCGCCGCGATGCGCGACAATCGCCGGTTCCGACGCACACGCAGACCGCCATCCGTGACTTCCCGACTCGACCAGCTCCGCCGGCATTCCGTGGTGGTCGCCGATACCGGCGACATCGAGGCCATCGCCCGCTACGCGCCGATGGACGCCACCACCAATCCGTCCCTGCTGCTGAAGGCGGCCGCGCTGCCGGCGTACGCGCCGCTGCTGCAGGCGGCGGTGGCGCAGGCGGGCGGTGAGGATCGCCTGGGCGATGCCTGCGACCGGCTCGCGGTGGCGATCGGCGCGGAGATCCTCAAGCTGATCCCGGGGCGGGTGTCCACCGAGGTGGATGCGCGCCTCAGCTTCGATACCGAGGCCACCCTCGCCAAGGCGCGGCGGCTGGTGCAGCTGTACGCCGATGCCGGCATCGGCCGCGAGCGCCTGCTGATCAAGATCGCGGCGACCTGGGAGGGCATCCGCGCCGCCGAGCGGCTGGAGCGCGAGGGCATCCACTGCAACCTCACCCTGCTGTTCTCGTTCGCGCAGGCGCGCGCCTGCGCGGATGCTGGGGTGTTCCTGATCTCGCCGTTCGTCGGCCGCATCCTCGACTGGCACCTGGCCCACGGCATGCCCGCGCCGGCCACCGCGCAGGACGACCCCGGCGTGCAGTCGGTAGCGCGCATCTGGCAGCACTACAAGCGGCACGGCTACCGCACGGTGGTGATGGGCGCCAGCTTCCGCAACATCGGGGAGGTGCTGGCGCTGGCCGGCTGCGACCGCCTGACCATCGCCCCCGAGCTGCTGGAGCAACTGGCCCGCGACGCGGGCGAGGTGCCCGCAACGTTGCACGCCCCGGACGCGGCCACCGTGCCGCCGCCGGCGCTGGCCGAAGCCGGTTTCCGCTGGCAGCACAACGAGGACGCGATGGCCAGCGACAAGCTGGCCGAAGGCATCCGCAAGTTCGCGGCCGACCAGCGCACGCTGGAAGCCCTGCTGGCCGCGCGGCTCGCGGGCTGATTCCGATTCCGCAACCGCCGCCGCCCCGGAGGCCGCGGGGCCGTCGGGGATACCGCTTGGCGGCGGCGGTGCTTACGCCGCGAACAGCGCCTTCATCTTCTTCAGCGCGTTGGCCTCGATCTGGCGGATGCGCTCGGCGGAGACGCCGTATTCGTCGGCCAGTTCCTGCAGGGTGATCTTGCTCTCCGGGTCCAGCCAGCGGCGCTTGATGATGTCGCGCGAACGGGCGTCGAGCCGGGCCATGCCCTCGCGCAGCACGTCCAGCTGGTCGGCCTCGCTGTCGGCGGACTCGTAGGCGGCGGCGGGGTCGGCCTCGTGCGCCACCAGGTAGTTCACCGGCGCCGGCGGGGCGTGCTCGTCGTCGCCGTCGTCGGGCGCGTCGAAGCCGATGTCGCGGCCGGACAGGCGCGCTTCCATCTCCAGCACCTCGTGCTCGGAGACGTTGAGGTCGCGGGCCACCGCGCGCACTTCCTCGGCGTTCATCCAGCCCAGGCGGGTCTTGCTCTTGCGCAGGTTGAAGAACAGCTTGCGCTGCGCCTTGGTGGTGGCGACCTTCACGATCCGCCAGTTCTTGATGATGAAGTCGTGCATCTCGGCACGGATCCAGTGCACCGCGAAGCTGACCAGGCGCACGCCGACCGCGGGGTCGAAGCGCTTGACCGCCTTCATCAGGCCGATGTTGCCTTCTTGGATCAGGTCGCCCAGCGGCAGGCCGTAGCCGGAATAGCCGCGCGCCACGTGCACCACGAAGCGCAGGTGCGACAGGATCAGCTCCTGCGCCGCCGCGATGTCATTGTCCTCGCGCAGGCGCAGGGCCAGCCGCTGCTCGTCCTCGGCAGTGAGCACCGGGATCTGGTGCACGGCACCGATGTACGCCTCCAGCGAACCCATCGCGCTGGGGATCGGCAGGTTGTGGGCGACGAGTGCGGCGGACGTCATGGCAGATTCCCTCATGCGCTGGATTCTAGCAGTCGCCCCGTATGACTGCTGATCAGGGGTGGAAGTTCCTGAGCGTTGCGTCGGTGGAACGATGGGTGTTCAAACACCAGTCAGCCACGCGGCCCGTCAAGATGACGTGGGGGCGCCGCGCCGGGGATCAAGCCCGGGCGCTCACGTCCCGGCGGCCAGGTCCCGCGCCGGCGGCAGCGACCAGTCCACCGGGGCCTGCCCGGTGCGCGCCAGGTACTGGTTGGCGGCGGAGAAATGCCCGCAGCCCAGGAAACCGCGGTGGGCGGACAGCGGCGAGGGGTGCGGCGCCTTCAGCACCCGGTGCCGGCGCGGGTCGATCACCGCGCCCTTCTTCTGCGCGTAGCTGCCCCAGAGCAGGAACACCAGGTGCTCGCGCTCGCGGTTGAGCACGTCCACCACGTGGTCGGTGAAGCCCTCCCAGCCCTTGCCCTGGTGCGAGCCGGGCTGGCCGGCCTCGACCGTGAGCACGCTGTTGAGCAGCAGCACCCCGCGGCGGGCCCACGGCAGCAGGCAGCCGTGGTCGGGGCGGACGAAACCGGTGTCGCGCGCCAGCTCCTTGTAGATGTTCTCCAGCGAGGGGGGCACCGGCACGCCCGGGCGCACCGAAAAGCACAGCCCGTGGGCCTGGCCGGGGCCGTGGTAGGGGTCCTGGCCGAGGACCACCACCTTCACCGCCTCGAATGGGGTGGCGTCGA
>JBKBXH010000135.1:0-4533 GCA_046313655.1 Thermomonas sp.
TACGCCTTCCGCGAGCGCGAGGAGCTGATGGACTGCTACGAGGCGGTCAGCGGCGCGCGCATGCACGCGGCCTACTACCGTCCCGGCGGCGTGTACCGCGACCTGCCGGACCGGATGCCGCAGTACAAGGAATCGCCGTGGCGCAAGGGCGACAAGCTCAAGCGCTTCAACGCGTGGCGCGAAGGCTCGCTGCTGGATTACCTGGAGCATTTCACCCAGGACTTCCCGAAGCGGATCGACGAGTACGAGACCCTGCTGACCGACAACCGCATCTGGAAGCAGCGCACCGTCGGGATCGGTGTGGTCACCCCCGAGCAGGCCAAGGCCTGGGGCATGAGCGGCCCGATGCTGCGCGGCTCCGGGATCGAGTGGGACCTGCGCAAGAAGCAGCCCTACGCCAAGTACGCCGAGGTCGATTTCGACATCCCGGTGGGTGTGAACGGCGACTGCTACGACCGCTACCTGGTGCGCGTCGCGGAGATGCGCGAGTCCAACCGCATCATCGCCCAGTGCGTGAAGTGGCTGAAGGCCAACCCGGGCCCGGTGATGCTGGACAACTACAAGGTGGCGCCGCCCTCGCGCGGCGACATGAAGCAGAGCATGGAAGCGCTGATCCACCACTTCAAGCTGTTCACCGAGGGCTATTGCGTGCCCGCCGGCGAGACCTACGCCGCGGTGGAGGCGCCGAAGGGCGAGTTCGGCTGCTACCTGGTCAGCGACGGCGCCAACAAGCCGTTCCGCGTGCACCTGCGCGCGCCGGGCTTCGCCCACCTGTCCTCGATGGACGAGATCGTGAAGGGCCACATGCTGGCCGACGTGGTGGCCATGATCGGCACCTACGACATTGTGTTTGGTGAGGTTGACCGATGAGAGCGACGGGCAATTTCGAGGCCTGCCGCAACGTGGATCCGGCGGCGGTGCTGTCGGACGCGACGCGCGCGCATATCGACCACTGGCTGGCCAAGTTCCCGCCGGACCGCAAGCGTTCGGCGCTGCTGCAGGGCCTGTTCGCCGCGCAGGAGCAGAACGGCGGCTGGCTGAGCGACGAGCTGATCGCGGCGGTGGCCAAGTACCTGGACCTGCCGCCGGTGTGGGCCTACGAGGTGGCGACCTTCTACTCGATGTTCGAGACGAAGAAGGTCGGCCGCAACAACGTGGCCTTCTGCACCAACATCAGCTGCTGGCTCAACGGCGCCGAGGGCCTGGTGGCGCACGCGGAGAAGAAGCTCGGCTGCCAGCTCGGCGAATCCACCGCCGACGGGCGCATCTACCTCAAGCGCGAGGAAGAGTGCGTGGCCGCCTGCTGCGGCGCGCCGGTGGTCGTGATCAACGGGCATTACCACGAGAAGCTCACCCCCGAGAAGGTGGACGAGCTGCTGGACGGGCTGAAGTAATGGGCGGACATTCGCACTATTCGGAAGGCTATGGTCCCGTCGGCCCCGCGCCGAAGGAGCACCAGGCGGTGTACACCACGCTGCACTTCGACAGGCCGTGGTCGTACGAGAACTACCTCAAGACCGGCGGCTACCAGGCGCTGCGCAAGGTGCTGACCGAGAAGATCCCGCCGGCCGACGTCATCGAGATGGTCAAGGCCTCCGGCCTGCGCGGCCGCGGCGGCGCGGGCTTCCCGACCGGCCTGAAGTGGAGCTTCATGCCCAAGGGGCCGGGCCAGAAGTACATCCTGTGCAACTCGGACGAGTCTGAGCCGGGCACCTGCAAGGACCGCGACATCCTGCGCTACAACCCGCACGCGGTGATCGAGGGCATGGCGATCGCCTGCTATGCCACCGGCAGCACCGTGGCCTACAACTACATGCGCGGCGAGTTCCACCACGAGCCGTTCGAGCACATCGAGGAAGCGCTGGCGGAGGCCTATAAGCACGGCTGGCTGGGCAAGGACATCCTCGGCAGCGGCATCGACATCGACATCCACAACGCGCTCGGCGCGGGCGCCTACATCTGCGGCGAGGAAACCGCGCTGATGGAGTCGCTGGAAGGCAAGAAGGGCCAGCCGCGCTACAAGCCGCCGTTCCCGGCCAACTTCGGCCTGTACGGCAAGCCGACCACCATCAACAACACCGAGACCTACGCCTCGGTGCCGGCGATCATCCGCAACGGCGCCGACTGGTTCATGGGCCTGGGCAAGCCGAACAACGGCGGCTGCAAGATCTTCTCGGTCTCCGGGCACGTGGCCAACCCCGGCAACTTCGAGATCCGCCTCGGCACCCCGTTCGCGGAACTGCTGGAGATGGCCGGTGGCATGCGCCCGGGGCGCACGCTGAAGGCGGTGATCCCGGGCGGCTCGTCGATGCCGGTGCTGCCCGGCGAGGTGATGATGGGCCTGACCATGGACTACGACAGCATCCAGAAGGCCGGTTCCGGCCTCGGCTCGGGCGCGGTCGTGGTGATGGACGACACCACCTGCATGGTGCGCGCCTGCCAGCGCATCGCGCGCTTCTACAAGGCCGAGAGCTGCGGCCAGTGCACCCCGTGCCGCGAGGGCACCGGCTGGATGTACCGCATGCTGACCCGGATCGCCAATTTCGAGGCGACGATGGACGACCTCGCCATGCTGCGCGCCGCCGCCGGGCAGATCGAGGGCCACACCATCTGCGCCTTCGGCGAGGCCGCGGCGTGGCCGGTGCAGGGCTTCCTGCGCCATTACTGGCACGAATTCGAATACGCCATCGTGCACAAGCGCTTCTACGTCGACGACGCGCTTGCCGGCACGCTGGCCACGGCTGAGAAGGTGGTGGCGTGAGCGCACAACCCGTCAATCCGAACCTGCCGCCCGACCACGTCACCGTCTTCATCGACGGCGTCGAGATGGCCGCGCCCAAGGGCTCGATGATCATCCATGCCGCCGATAAGGCGGGCATCCCGATCCCGCGGTTCTGCTACCACGAGAAGCTGCCGATCGCGGCCAACTGCCGCATGTGCCTGGTGGACACCGAGATCGGCGGACGCCCTGCGCCCAAGCCGTCGCCGGCCTGCGCCACCCCGGTCATGGACGGGATGAAGGTGTTCACCCGCAACGACAAGGCGCTGAAGGCCCAGCGCAACGTGATGGAGTTCCTGCTGATCAACCATCCGCTGGACTGCCCGATCTGCGACCAGGGCGGCGAGTGCGAGCTGCAGGACCTGTCGCTGGGCTACGGCCGTTCGGTTGGCCGCTTCATCGAGCGCAAGCGGGTGGTGCCGGACGAGGACCTGGGCCCGCTGGTCGCCACCGAGATGACCCGCTGCATCCAGTGCACCCGCTGCGTGCGCTTCACCGCGGAGATCGCCGGCACCTACGAGCTGGGCGGCATGCAGCGCGGCGAGAACCTGCAGATCGGCACCTACGACGGGCAGCCGCTGATGACCGAGCTGTCGGGCAACGTGATCGACGTGTGCCCGGTCGGCGCGCTCACCAACAAGGTGTACCGATTCAAGGCGCGTCCGTGGGAGCTCGTCGCCCGCCCCTCGCTCGGCTACCACGACGCGCTCGGCAGCAACCTGTTCCACCACGTCCGCCGCGGCGAGCTGCTGCGCAGCGTGCCGCGCGACAACGAGGCGGTGAACGAGTGCTGGCTGTCCGACCGCGACCGCTACGCGCATGAAGGGCTGACGGCCGACGATCGCGCCACGGTGCCGCTGCTGCGCGACGGCGACGGCTTCCGCGAGGCGACCTGGGACGAGGCGCTGGACGTGGCCGCGCGGATCCTGCGCGAGCCCGCCGGTGACGACCTCGGCGTGCTGGTGCATCCGGCGACCTCGAACGAAGAGGGTGCGCTGCTGGCGCGCCTGGCCGGTGGCCTCGGCAGCCGCCACCTCGACCACCGCATCGGCCAGCTCGACCTCTCCGACGGCGCCGCTGCCGAAGCGTTTGCGATGCCGGTGGCCGAAATCGAGCAGGCCGATGCCATCGTCATCGTCGGCTCCAACCTGCGCCACGAAGTGCCGCTGCTGCACCAGCGCGTGCGCAAGGCGGCCAAGCGCGGCGCGCGGGTCCACGTGGTCAATCCGGTGGACTTCGACTTCACCTTCGCGGTCGCGTCCAAGCACATCGTGCCGCCGGCGCAACTGGCCGCGACGCTGGCCGGCGTGGACCTGGGCGATGCCGGCAACGTCGCGGTGATCGTCGGCGGCGTGGCCGAGAACGGCCCGCATGCCGCCGCGATCCGCCAGGCGGCTGCCGCGTTCGCCGCGGCCAGGAACGCGAAGCTGTGCCGCATCCCGCAGGGCGCCAATGCCCTCGGCCTGGCTCGCCACGGCGTGCTGCCGGCCGGGCTGGACGCGCAGGCGATGCTGCGCCAGCCGCGCAAGGCCTACGTGCTGTACGGGATCGAGCCGGGCCTGGACTTCGCCGACCAGCAGGCCGCGTTGAAGGCGCTGGGCGGCGCGCGGGTGGTGGCGTTCAGCCAGTTCGCCTGCACCTCGACCCGCGCGGTGGCCGACGTGATCCTGCCGATCGGCGCGCTGCCGGAAATCGACGCCACCCTGACCAACCTCGATGGCCGCGACCAGCAGGCGGTGGCCGCTGCGAAGCTG
>JBKBXH010000136.1:0-4528 GCA_046313655.1 Thermomonas sp.
CCTGAGTTGGAGGAGGTGCGCGCCACATGGGCAGCGCAACAAGAGGAACTGAAGCGCAGGCTGATCACAGAGGATGCCGTGGATTGGGGGCTGGCGGATGGCGCCGCCGGACGGACTGCAGGAGGACCTGCAGCTGGGGCTGGCCGCGCGCGATGGCCGCCCGGGCCTGCCGGCCGACGGGCAGGCGGTAGCGGTGGCGCCGGGTGCGGTATCGGCGCAGGTGGCGCGCCCGGGTGCGGACGACTGGCAGCGTGCGGGCGCGATCGTCGGCGCGCTGCCGGAGGCCCTGCGCGATCTCGCGCGCGATCGCCAGGCGGTGGTGCCGCTGCTGCTGGCCCTGCTGCTGGATGCCGACGAGGCGCTGCAGGCGGAGCAGCAGGCGGCGATTACCCGCCACCTCGGCGAGGCGGCGGCCGCGCATGCTCTGCGCATCCACCAGCAGCTCACCGCCGACCTGCATCCGATGCTGCGCCTGCCGCTGGCGGCGCTGGCGTTCCCGGCGCTGCGGCGGCAGCCGCGGGCGCAGCTGGACGTGTTCCTGGCCGCGGTGCAGGCGGTGGTGCGCGCCGACGGCCGCGTGTCGCTGTTCGAATACTGCCTGGGCAAGCTGCTCGACGTGCAGGTGCGCGAGGCGCTGGCGCCGGCGCGCCATGTCCAGTTCGGGCGGCGCAAGCCCGCCGGCGTGCAGCGCGAATTCGCGTTGCTGCTGGCGGTGGTGGCGCAGTCCGGTAACGCCGACGACCCGGCGGCCGCGCGCCGCGCCTACCTGGCCGGCCTGCAGCGCATCCTGCCGCGCGACCACCTCCCGTACGCGCCGCCCGCGGACGGGGTGCTGGCGCTGGAGGCGGTGTGGGCTCCGCTGGATGCGCTGGACCCGCTGGCCAAGCAGGTGCTGGTGGAGGCGATCGTGGACGCGATCGCCAGCAATGGCCGGGTGAACGTGGCCGAGGCGGAGCTGCTGCGCACTATCTGCGGCGTGCTGCACTGCCCGCTGCCGCCGATGCTGGAAACGGCCCCCACGGGCGTGCGCATCAGCCCGCCTTGATCAGGTCCGCCGCGCGCTCCGCGATCATGATGGTCGGGGCGTTGGTGTTGCCGCCGGGCAGTTCCGGCATCACCGAGGCGTCGACCACGCGCAGGCCATCCACGCCGCGCACGCGCAGCAGCGGGTCGACAACCGCCGCCTCGTCGCTGCCCATCCGGCAGGTGCCGATGGGGTGGTACACCGTCTCGGCGCGCTGGCGCACGAATGCGATGAAGTCGGCCTCGCTGCGCGGCGTGTCCTTCGGGAAGATCGGCGCGCCGCGATACGGGTCGAACGCCTTCTGCGACAGCAGCTCCAGCGACAGCTTCGCGCACTCGACCATCATTTTCATGTCGAAGCCCTCGGGGTCGCCGAGGTAGTTGGGGTCGATCAGCGGCTTGTCGCCGGCGCGGTTGCTGGCCAGGCGCAGCGTGCCGCGGCTGCGCGGGCGCAGGAAGCAGGCGTGCAGGGTGTAGCCGTCGCCCGGCAGGCGGTGGCGGCCGTGGTCGTCGATCATCGCCGGGATGAAGTGCAGCTGGATGTCGGCGCGCGCGTCCGGCGCCAGCGGCGAGCGCACGAAGCCGGCGCCTTCCGCCACGTTGCTGGTGCCGGGGCCGCGGTGGCCGCCCAGATAGTACTGCAGCGCGGTCTTCACCTCGCTGAGGCGGTCGTAGCTGAGCGGTCGCGTGCAATGTTGCAGGGTGGTGACGTCGAGGTGGTCCTGCAGGTTGGCGCCGACGCCGGGAGCGTCGTGCAGGACTTCGATGCCGAGCCGGCGCAGGTCGGCGGCCGGGCCGATGCCGGACAGCATCAGCAGCTGCGGCGAATTGATCGCGCCGCCGCTGAGGATCACCTCGCGCGCCGCCTCGAAGTGGAAGCCCTGGCCGCGGATCGCGCAGACCACGCCGTTGGCGCGGCCCTTGTCGAAGGTGATGCGGTTGACCGCGGCATGGGTGCGCACGGTGAGATTGGGGCGGGCCTTGGCGGGATTCAGGTACGCCACCGCCGCCGAGCAACGCGCGCCGTCGCGCTGGGTCACCTGGTACAGGCCCACGCCGTCCTGGCGCGGGCCGTTGAAGTCGTCGTTCTCCTCCAGCCCGGCCTGCCGGCCTGCCTCGATGAAGACGCGGGTGAGCGGGTTCACGTGGCGCAGGTCGGACACGCTCAGCGGGCCATCCGCGCCGTGGAAGGCGTCGCCGCCGCGCGCGTTGCCCTCGGACTTGCGGAAGTAGGGCAGCACGTTGTCCCAGTGCCAGCCCTCGGCGCCGGCGGCGACCCAGGCGTCGTAGTCGGCCGGCACGCCGCGGATGTAGCACATCGCGTTGATCGAGCTGGAGCCGCCCAGCAGCTTGCCGCGCGGGCACCACAGCACGCGCCCGCCCAGCTGCGGCTGCGGGACCGTGCTGTAGTCCCAGTTGATCGACTTCAGCCCCGCGATCCGCGCCAGCCCGGCCGGCATGTGCACGAACGGATGCCAGTCGCGGCCGCCGGCTTCCAGCAGCAGGACCTTGACCGCGGGATCTTCGCTCAGGCGGTTGGCCAGCACGCAGCCGGCCGAACCGGCGCCGATGATGATGTAGTCGTACACGCGCGATCCTGCGGCGGCGAGGGCTCGAACCTATGCGCCCCGGTTAGAGCAATTGCTCGGCGGCCGGGCGTGCGCGGGGCTGGCGCGGTCGCGGCGCTGCGGGTACCGTTGCGCATCGCCGTCCTGCCGCCCGTCCCATGGCCGATTCCGATGCCGCTTCCGGCCGCCTGGCCCGGTTCCAGTCCGCCCTGCGCGAGTCGCCGCCGCTGCTGTGGGCCTTCCTGTACTTCTTCTTCCTGCTGACCGGCTATTACGTGCTGCGCCCGGTGCGCGAGGCGATGGGGGCGTCCAGCGACGTCACCGCGCTGTTCCCGCCGGGGATGATCGCGTTGTTCGCCGAGCGCGGGGTGGCCCTGAAGGAGTTGCAGCTGCAGGTGCTGTTCACCTTCACCTTCCTGATCATGCTGGTGCTGCAGCCGGCCTACGGCTGGCTGGTCAGCCGCTGGCCGCGGCGGGTGTTCCTGCCGGCGGTGTACGGCTTCTTCATCGCCACCCTGCTGCTGTTCTACGCCGCGTTCGACAGCGGCATGCCGGGCCGCGGGATGGCCTTCTTCCTGTGGATCACGGTGTTCAACCTGTTCGCGGTGGCGGTGTTCTGGAGCTTCATGGCCGACGTGTTCAGCGATGCCGAGGCGCGTGCCGTATACGGCTACATCGGCGCGGCCGGGACCCTGGGCGCGATCCTCGGGCCGATCCTCACCCGCCTGCTGGTGGAACGCATCGGCATCGCCCACCTGATGCTGGTGTCGGCCGGCTGCCTGCTGCTGTGCATCGTCTGCCTGCTGCGCCTGCGCCGGCACGCGGTGGCGCGCGAGGCGCAGCGCCGGCTGGCCAGCGGCGAGGTACCGATGGGCGGCAGCGTGCTGGCCGGGCTGCGGCTGGTGGCGCGCGAGCCGCTGCTGCGCTGGCTGGCGGTGCTGACGGTGTTCGGCGTGGGCGTGGGCACCCTGCTGTACAACGAGCAGGCGGCGATCGTGCGCCAGTTCTATCCCGACCCGCAGCGCGCCACCGCCTATTACGCCGGGATCGACCTTGCGGTGAACGGCCTGACCCTGCTGGTGCAGCTGCTGGTGACCCGCGCGCTGCTGTCGCGTTTCGGGATCGCCCCGGCGCTGCTGATCCCGGCCTTCGCCATCGTCCTCGGTTATGCCGCGTTGGCGGCCTCGCCGCTGCCGCTGCTGGTCGCGGTGGTGCAGGTGGCGACCCGCGCCGGCGAGTTCTCGTTGGGCAAGCCGGCGCGCGAGACCATCTACACCCGGGTGGCGCGCGAGTGGCGCTACAAGGCCGGCGCCGCGATCGACACCGTGATCTACCGCGGCGGCGACCTCACCTTCGTGTGGGTGCACAAGCTGCTGTCGGTCTTCGGCTCGCAGGCGGTGTTCGGTGCCGGCCTGCTGGTGGCCGGCGCGTTCACACTCGGCGCCTTCAAGGTGGTGGGCGAGGCCCGGCGGCTTCCCGCTGCGCGCGGCTGAGCGCGCTGCTCAGCGCTGCAGGCGCGCCTGCAGCAGTTCGCGCAGTTCCTGCTTCTCGGCGTCGCCCAGCCCCTGGCTGCGCTGCAGCTCCTGCAATTCCTCGATCCGCTGTTGCAGCACCTGGCGGTCGAGCTGCGCGATCGCGTCCAGGAACTCGACGCGCAGGTCCTTGTCCTCGCCCGGCAGTTCGACCAGCGCCAGCTTCTGCAGCGCCGGCAGGTCGTCGCGGTCGGCGAAGTGCTCCAGCAGCACGCCGGTGGTGATGTCCGGGCGCTCGCGCACCAGCAGCACCAGTTCCGATAGCAGGTCGATCCCGGGCTGGCGCAGCGCGGCGAAGCGGTAGGGTGGGGCCAGCTCCAGCGCGAAGCCGGGGCGGTGCAGCAGGTGGGTGATCGCGCTGCGCACCAGGCTGGGCTTCTGCGCCGGCTGGGCGCGCCTCTGCGC
>JBKBXH010000137.1:0-4510 GCA_046313655.1 Thermomonas sp.
GTGGCGCGCGGGGTGATGCTCAATGCCGAGCAGGGCGGCGGCCCGCAGTTCGACTACACCCGGCTGAACGACATCAAGCCGGCGCTGATCGCCGAGGCCACCGCCGCCGCGCGCAAGTCGGCCGAGCAGTTCGCCAAGGATTCCGGCGCCCGACTCGGCGGCATCCGCACCGCCAACCAGGGCGTGGTGAGCATCGAGAACCGGGATGCCGGCAGTCCACAGATCAAGAAGATCCGGGTGGTCAGCACGGTCGAGTATTTCCTGACCGACTGATCGCCATGTAGTCCGGCCGGGCAGGCCCGTCCGTGGTTCGACAAGCTCACCACGAACGGGAACGGGTGAGCCACTAACGGAACGGTGAGCCGCTAACGGAACGGTGAGCCACTAACGGAACGGTGAGCCGCTAACGGGAACAAGCGCAGCGCGAGCGATACTCGGCTCACCACGCGCGGGAACAGGTGCAGCACGACCGGGCAAAGGCGCGGCACGAACGCAAGCAGGCGCAACCCGTGCGCGCCTGATCCGCACCGCGAGGGGCGCTTGGCGCGGCAGGCACGTGGGCAGACAGGCCGCGAACGCCGGCTCAGGCGCCTTCGTACAGCGCCAGCAGCTCCGCTTCCGCCGCGTCCAGTTCCGCCCGCAGCTGCAGCTGGGTGCGGCCGAGGTCGGCCAGCCGGCCGGGATCGGCGTACACGGCCGGATCGGCCAGCTGCGCCTCGCATTCGGCCAGCTTGCCTGCCAGCCGCGCGACGCGCTCCTCGGCCTTCTGCAGCTTGTGCGGGTTGGGCCTGGCCTTGGGCGCGGCAGGCGGCGGCGCGGGTGCGGCGGCCACGGGTGCGGCGGCCACGGGTGCCGCCTTCGGCACCGGCGTCTTCGGGTTGTCGCTGCCGGGGCGCGAACGCAGCCAGGCCGCGTAGTCGTCGAGGTCGCCGGCGAACGGCTCGACGATGCCGTCGTGCACGCGCCAGTACTGGTCGCAGACCAGTCCTATCAGGTGGCGGTCGTGGCTGACCATCACGATCGCGCCATCGAAGTCCGACAGCGCCTCGGCCAGCGCCTCGCGCATTTCCAGATCGAGGTGGTTGGTGGGCTCGTCCAGCAGCAGCAGGTTCGGCTTGCTCCACGCCAGCAGGGCCAGCGCCAGCCGCGCCTTCTCGCCGCCGGAGAAGTTGTCGATCACCTCGAACGCGCGGTCGCCCGGGAACTGCCAGCCGCCGAGGAAGTTGCGGAACTCCTGGGTCGGCGTGTGGGGCGAGAGTTCCTTGAGGTGGTCGATCGGCGAGGCGCCCATCACCAGCGACTCCACCGTGTGCTGGGCGAAGTAGCCGATGCGCAGGTCGGGGTGCGCCATGCGCTCGCCCGACATCGGCGGGAGCTCGCCGACCAGGGTCTTGACCAGCGTCGACTTGCCGGCGCCGTTGACGCCGAGCAGGCCGATGCGATCGCCGGCCTCCAGCCCGAAGCCGACCTTGCGCAGCACCTTTGCACCGGGGCCGTAGCCGCAGTCCACGTCGCGCAGCGACAGCAGTGAATTAGGCAGGCGCAGCGGCGCCGGCAGTTGGATGCTGACCCCGCGCTCCACCCGCACTGCCTCGGTGCCGGCCAGCTTCTCCAGCCGCTTCATCCGCGACTGCGCCTGCCGCGCCTTGCTGGCCTTGGCCTTGAAGCGGTCGATGAAGCTCTGCAGGTGCGCGCGCTCGACCTGTTCCTTCTCGAACGCGATCTGCTGCTGGCGCAGGTGCTCGGCGCGCTGGCGCTCGAACGCCGTGTAGTTGCCGACGTACAGCTTCGCGGTGCCGTCGTGCAGGTGCAGGATGTGGGTGGTGACGTTGTCGAGGAACTCGCGGTCGTGGCTGATCACCAGCAGCGTACCATCGTAGCGCTTCAGCCATTCCTCCAGCCAGACCACGGCATCCAGGTCGAGGTGGTTGGTGGGCTCGTCGAGCAGCAGCAGGTCGGAGGGCGTCATCAGCGCGCGCGCCACGTTCAGGCGCACCCTCCAGCCGCCGGAGAAATCCGCGACGGGTTTCTCGTGAGTCTCCGCGGG
The DNA here is from genome assembly GCA_046313655.1 of Thermomonas sp. Classification (GTDB taxonomy): domain Bacteria; phylum Pseudomonadota; class Gammaproteobacteria; order Xanthomonadales; family Xanthomonadaceae; genus Thermomonas. Next base: position 2,048 of record JBKBXH010000137.1, read on the forward strand.
GAAGCCCAGGCCGTGCAGCAGGCGGCCCGCGCGCGCGGTGCCGTCGTAGCCGTTGACCTCCTCCAGGCGCTGGTGCGCCGCAGCCACCGCTTCCCAGTCCTCGGCGGCGAAGGCGTTGGCTTCCATCTGGATGGCGGCGTGCACCGCGGCATCACCGGACAGCACGAAGTCGATGGCCGGGTCCGGCAGATGCGGGGTTTCCTGCGCCACGCTGGCGATCCGCGCCTTGCCCGGCAGGTCGATGTCGCCGCGGTCGGGCTCGACCTCGCGCATCAGCGCGGCGAACAGCGAGGACTTGCCGGCGCCGTTGCGGCCGACCACGCCCACCCGGTACCCGGCGTGCAGGGCCAGGTCGACGTTGGACAGCAGCAGGCGCTCGCCGCGACGGAGGGCGAAATTGCGGAAGGAGATCATGGGGCGGCGGTTCCGGCGGACCGGCGGCGGCGCAGTCGTCGCCGGCCGTGGCCCGTAAAGCTGCTCACGATACCGCATAACGGCATGCCCCGCGCGCGTTTGCGGCCGCGGTGAACGGGTGTTAAACAAGGGTTATCCCACCCACTCCGGAGGTCGCCATGCCCCGCCTTACCCCGCTTGCCCTGGCCCTGTCGTCCCTGCTGGCCGCCACCCCGGCGCTGGCGCAGCAGGCCGCGCAGACGCCCGAGCAGAAGAAGGACGCGCGCACCCTCGACACCCTGATCGTCACCGGCACCCGCGTGACCGACCGCACCGTGGCCGAATCGCAGTCGCCAATCGACATCATCACCCCCGAGACCCTGGAGGCGACCGGCACCACCGAACTGGCCACCGCCCTCTCGCGCGCCCTGCCGTCGCTGAACTTCCCGCGCGCGGCGATCAACGACGGCACCGACGCGATGCGCCCGGCCCAGCTGCGCGGGCTGGCCCCGGACCACGTACTGGTGCTGGTGAACGGCAAGCGCTACCACCTGGGCGCGCTGGTGAACGTCAACGGCAGCCAGGGCCGCAGCTCCTCGCCCGCCGACCTCAACAGCATCCCGATCGCCGCGATCGAGCGGGTGGAAGTCCTGCGCGACGGTGCCTCGGCGCAGTACGGCTCGGACGCCATCGCCGGCGTGGTCAACATCGTGCTCAAGAGTTCGGCCAGCGGCGGCAGCACCACGGCCACCTATGGCAAGTACAAGGAGGGCGACGGCGGCAAGTACCAGGTCATGGCAGACGCCGGCTTCGGCCTGGGCGCCGCCGGCAAGATCCACCTGGCCGCCCAGTTCGGGCACCAGGACCAGACCAACCGCGCCACCCCGTATTCCGGCGCGCAGACCCCGACCTCGCCGCCGGTCGGCCAGACCGTGCAGCGCCTGGGCGACCCCGAGGTGGACAACCACTCGCTGACCTACAACTGGGAGATGCCGGCCACCGACTACCTCACTTTCTATTCCTACGGCATCTATACCCGCCGTGAGTCCCTGTCGAACGGCTTCTTCCGGCCGGCGGGCGATTCACGCAACATCCCGTCGATCTATCCCAACGGCTTCCTGCCGCAGATCTTCAACACCAGCAACGACTACCAGTTCGTGATGGGGATGCGCTCGTCGATCGGCGAGACCAAGTTCGACGCCAGCTACACCTACGGCAGCAACGACCTGCGCTTCGACGTGAAGAACTCGCTCAACCGCAGCCTGGGCCCGAGCTCGCCCACCCAGTTCTATGCGGGCACGCTCAAGTACACCCAGCACGTGCTGAACCTCGATTTCAGCCGCCCCGTCAACCTCGGGCTGGCCTACCCGGCCACCCTGTCCTACGGGGTCGAATGGCGCGGCGAGCAGTTCGACATCGCAGCCGGCGAGCCGAACTCCTACATCAACGGCGGCGTGCTGTTCAACGGCCAGCCGACTCCGTCCGGCGCCCAGGTATTCCCGGGCTTCCGTCCCAGCGACAGCGGCACCTTCGACCGCCACAGTTCCTCGTTCTACGTGGGCCTGGAAGGCGACCTGACGGACAAGCTCTCGGCCGGCCTGGCCGCCCGCCACGAGCGCTACAGCGACTTCGGCAACACCACCACCGGCAAGCTGAGCATGCGCTACGTGTTCACCGATGCCGTCTCGCTGCGCGCCACCGCCAGCACCGGCTTCCATGCGCCGTCGCTGCAGCAGCAGTACTACCAGACCACCTCCACCAACTTCATCGGCGGCATCCCCTACGACCTGGTCACGTTCCGGGTGACCAACCCGGCCGGCATCGCGCTGGGCGCCGAGCCGCTGAAGCCCGAGAAGTCGCGCAACCTGAGCCTGGGCCTGGTGCTGACTCCCGCCGACGGCCTGTACCTGACCGCCGACGCCTACCGCATCAAGGTCACCGACCGCATCAGCCTGTCCGAGAACCTGACCAGCACCGCGGTGCGCAACTACCTCAACAACAACGGCTTCCCGGCGGTCGCCGGCGGCCGCTACTTCACCAACGCGCTGGATACCACCACCACCGGCATCG
>JBKBXH010000138.1:0-4472 GCA_046313655.1 Thermomonas sp.
ACCGGCAACATGTCGCCGGAGGACCTGCAGAAGCTGGCCGACGGCGTCAGCATGAGTACCGCAACGGCGATGTTCTGGCCCCTGCTGGTGCTCGGCTTCGTGGTGTTCTTCTACTGCCTGGGCAGCCTGTACGACGAGCGCAAGGACCGCAGCGTGCTGTTCTGGAAGTCGCTGCCGGTCTCCGACCGCGACACCGTGCTATCGAAGGCGGCCAGCGCGCTGCTGGTGGCGCCGGCCCTCGCGGTGGCGGTCGGGATCGCCTGCATGGTCGCGTTCCTGCTGGTGCTCAGCGTGTTCGTGCTGATCCACCAGGGCAACCCGTTCACCCTGCTGTGGAGCCCCGGCAACCTGCTGGCCAACGCGGGCCTGGCGATCGCGGCGATCCCGGTGTACGCGCTGTGGGCGCTGCCCAGCGCCGGCTGGCTGATGCTGTGCTCGGCCTGGGCCCGCAGCAAGCCATTCCTGTGGGCAATCATGCTGCCGGTGTTCGCCGGGGTGTTCATCAGCTGGTTCGACCTGCTGCACCTGTTCGACCTCCAGAGCAGCTGGTTCTGGAAGCACGTGGTGGCGCACCTGCTGGGCGGCGTGTTCCCCGGTTCCTGGTTCGGCGTGATCGACCTCGGCGCGCTCAAGGACGGCCACTTCGGGCACATGGCCGCGCTCAGGACGATGTACACCACGCTGGCCACCCCGCAGCTCTGGATCGGCGCCGCCGCCGGGGTCGCGATGATCGCCGCCAGCATCCGCCTGCGCCGCTGGCGAGACGACAGCTGATCGCCCGCCACGGCCACACGCTTCCGAGGATCCGACCATGCACCGCACCCATCTCGCCCTTCCCCTCGCCCTTCCCCTCGCGCTTGCCGCCGCCCTGCCGCTGGCCGCCTGCAGCAAGCCTCCGGCACCTTCGGCCCCGCCCGCGCCGCCGGCCGCCGCCGACGCCCCGCTCGGCTTCATCGGGCAGCAGGTGGACAAGGCCCTGGCCGAGGCGCGCAAGGAACTGCACGAGAAGAACCTGAGCCTCAACGGCAACATCAGCCTCAATATCAACGGCAAGCAGGTGCGGCACGACACCTCCCGCCTGCCGAAGGCCGAGATCACCCCGCAGGGCGACCTGCTGGTGGACGGCAAGCCGGTGGCGATCGACGCCGCCCAGCGCCGGCAGCTGCTGGACTACCGCCAGCACGTGATCGCGCTGGCCGAGGCCGGCATCGCGATCGGCGGCCGTGGCGTGGACATCGCCGGCGAGGCGCTGGGCGGCGCGCTGGGCGCGGCCTTCGGCGGCGAGCAGGCGCGCCAGGACTTCGAACGCCGGATGCAGGCCAAGAGCGACCAGATCGAAGCCGAGGCACGCAAGCTGTGCGTGCAGCTGCCGCCGCTGATGGCGCTGCAGCAGTCGCTGGCGGCCTCGCTGCCGGCGTTCAAGCCCTACGCCACTATGACCCAGGCGGACATCGACGACTGCGGCAAGTCGCACGCCAAGGGCAGCGGCGTGGCGGTCACCGCCGCCGGCGGCTGATCGCGGCGGCGGATGCGGCAGGCGCGGCGGCGGCTAACCCCCGCCGCCGGCGCCGCTGCCGATGCCGCCCTTGGTCAGCGCGGCCGGAGCCAGCAGGCGGCGCAGGTGGGCTTCGTCCAGCCCGCTGTCCTCCAGCGCCACCGCCAGCACCGGGCGGCCTTCGGCGTACGCGCGCTTGGCGATCGCCGCGGCCTTCTCGTAGCCGATCACCGGATTGAGCGCGGTCACCAGGATCGGATTGCGGTCCAGCGCCGCGGCCACGACCTCGGTGCGCACCTTCAGCCCGGCGATCGCCTTGTCCGCCAACGCGTGCATGGCGTTGGCCAGCAGCGCCAGCTGCTCGTCGAGGTTGCAGGCGATCAGCGGCAGCATCACGTTGAGCTGGAAGTTGCCGCTCTGGCCGGCCACGGTGACCGCCTGGTGCAGGCCGATCACCTGCGCGCAGACCATGCACAGCGCCTCCGGAATCACCGGGTTGACCTTGCCCGGCATGATCGAGCTGCCCGGCTGCAGCGCCGGCAGCTCGATCTCGCCCAGGCCCGCCAGCGGCCCGGAGTTCATCCAGCGCAGGTCGTTGCCGATCTTCATCAGCGCCACCGCCAGCGCCGCCAGCTGGCCGGACAGTTCCACCAGGTCGTCCTGCGCGGCCAGCCCCTCGAAGGTGTTGCCGGCCTGCTCGAACTTGGCGCCGCTGGGGGCCGCCAGCGCCTTGGCCACGCGCTTGCCGAACTTGGGATGGGCATTGATGCCGGTGCCGATGGCGGTGCCGCCAACCGGCAGCCGGCGCACGCGCTTCAAGCTGTCCTCGATCCGCGCCTGCGCGGAGGACAGCTGCGCCGACCACGCCGAGAACTCCTGGGCGAAGGTCAGCGGCATCGCATCCATCAGGTGGGTGCGCCCGGTCTTGACGGTGCCGGCCAGGGCCTTGCCGCGGCGGTCGATGGTCTTGCGCAGGTGCGCCAGCGCCGGCAGCAGCGCCTGCCGCGCCTCCACCACCGCCATCACCCGCAGGCTGGTCGGCACCACGTCGTTGCTGCTCTGGCCGAGGTTGACGTGGTCGTTGGGATGCACCGCCAGCCCGGTCGCGGCCGCCGCGAGGTGGGCGATCACCTCGTTGGCGTTCATGTTGCTGGAGGTGCCCGAGCCGGTCTGGTAGCGGTCGATCGGGAACTGCGCCAGATGTTCGCCAGCGGCGATCGCGGTGGCCGCCTGCACGATGGCCTCCGCGCGCGCCGCGTCCAGCAGCCCGAGGTGGCCGTTGACCATCGCGGCCGCCGCCTTCACCAGCGCCAGCGCGCGCAGGAACGCCGGCGGCAGCGGCTGCCCGGAGATATGGAAGTTGTCGATCGCGCGCTGGGTCTGCGCGCCCCACAGCGCGGCGGCGGGCACCTGCAGCGGGCCCATGCTGTCGTGTTCGGTGCGGAATCCGCTGACCGGCTTGCGGTTGGAAGTGCGGGTGGCCATGGCCTGCTCCGATGGAGGATGGCCGGAGCATAGTCCCGCGACGGTTTAGAATGTGCATTCCCTCTGCACGCCGCCCGCCGCCCATGTCGCACGCCCTCACCGCCCTGTCCCCGCTGGATGGCCGCTACGCCGACAAGGTGGATCCGCTGCGGCCGATCTTCTCCGAATACGGGCTGATCCGGGCGCGCGTGCAGGTCGAGGTGGAATGGCTGCTGGCGCTGGCCGCCGAGCCGGGCATCCCCGAACTGGCGCCGTTCTCCGCGGCCGCTGCCGCGCGCCTGCGCGCGCTGGCTTCTGGCTTCTCGGTGGACGACGCGGCGCGGGTGAAGGCGATCGAAGCCACCACCAACCCCGACGTGAAGGCGGTCGAATACTTCATCAAGGAACAGCGGAAGGACGATGCCGGCGAGCTTGTTCAAGAACTGGGGCCGGCGCTGGAATTCGTGCACTTCGCCTGCACCAGCGAGGACATCAACAACCTGTCCTACGCGCTGATGCTGCGCCGGGCGCGGCAGGAGGTGCTGCTGCCGAAGCTCGATGCGCTGATCGAAACACTGCGCGCGCTGGCGCACGAGTACGCCGCGCTGCCGATGCTCTCGCGCACCCACGGCCAGACCGCCTCGCCCACCACCGTCGGCAAGGAGCTGGCCAACGTGGTGGCGCGCCTGCGCCGCCAGGGCGAAGTGCTGGCCGGACTGCCGATGCCGGGCAAGATCAACGGCGCGGTGGGCAACTACAACGCCCACGTGGCGGCCTACCCGGACGTGGACTGGCCGGCGTTCTCGCGCCGCTTCGTGGAGTCGCTGGACCTCGACTGGCAGCCCTACACCACCCAGATCGAGCCGCACGACGGCGTGGCCGAGCTGTGCGACGCCTGCAAGCGCATCGACACCATCGCGATTGATCTTTGCCGCGACATCTGGGGCTACATCTCGCAGGGCTACTTCAGGCAGGCGGTGAAGGCCGGCGAAGTGGGCAGCAGCACCATGCCGCACAAAGTCAACCCGATCGACTTCGAGAACGCGGAAGGCAACTTCGGCATCGCAAGCGCCCTGTTCGAGCATTTCGCCGCCAAGCTGCCGATCAGCCGCTGGCAGCGCGACCTCACCGACTCCACCGTGCTGCGCGCGCTGGGCACCGCCTTCGGCCACATGCTGATCGGCTTCGACGCCCTGCAGCGCGGGCTGGGCAAGCTCAGCGCCAACCCGGAGCGGCTGGCCGCCGACCTCGACGCCAGCTGGGAAGTACTGGCCGAGGCGGTGCAGACGGTGATGCGCCGCCACGGCCTGCAGAATCCCTACGAGCAGCTGAAGGCGCTGACCCGCGGCCACGGCATCAGCGCCGAGTCGATGCGCGCCTTCGTCGAGACGCTGGCGCTGCCGGCGGCCTGCCGGCCCTCGCGCGGCTGGTAGGTGACGATGGCCGTGCCGTCGGCGTCGCGCGTGATGCGCTCGAACACACCGCAGCGCCGCTCGGCGCCGGCACTGCTGGC
>JBKBXH010000139.1:0-4469 GCA_046313655.1 Thermomonas sp.
TGGCGCAGCGCCGCCAGCATGTTCAGTCCACCGCGACCGCGTGCAGGATGGCCTTGGCGAGCTGGGCGACGGATGCGTCGGCCTCCGCCACCAGCCGGTGTTCGGCCACCGCCGGGAACAGCGCCTGCACGTCCTCGGGCACCACGTGCGCGCGCCCCAGCAGCAGCGCATGCGCGCGCGCTGCCCGCAGCAGGGCCAGCCCCGCGCGCGGCGACAGCCCCACCCGCACGCCGGGCTGCTTGCGGCTGCGCGCCAGCAGCGCCTGCACGTAGTCCAGCAGGGCATCGCCGGCATGCACTTCCAGCACCGCGCGGCGCAGCGCGAGGATGCGCGGCGCATCCAGCAGCGGGCGCGCGCCGGCGATCAGGTCGCGGCGGTCGGCCCCGGCCAGCAGGGCGCGTTCGGTGGCGTCGTCCGGGTAGCCCAGCGCCAGCCGCAGCAGGAAGCGGTCGAGCTGTGAATCCGGCAGCGGGTAGGTGCCGGACAGGTCCACCGGGTTCTGGGTGGCGATCACCAGGAACGGCTCCGGCAGGCGCCGGGTCTGGCCGTCCAGGCTCACCTGGTGCTCGGCCATCGCTTCCAGCAGGGCGCTCTGGGTGCGCGGCGGGGCGCGGTTGATCTCGTCCGCCAGCAGCACGTGGGTGAACACCGGGCCGGGATGGAACTCGAAGCGGCGCGCCTGCGCCTCGTACACCGAGACCCCGAGGATGTCGGACGGCAGCAGGTCGGAGGTGAACTGCACGCGCGCGAAGTCTAGCCCGAGGGTGGCGGCCAGCGCGTGTGCCAGGGTGGTCTTGCCGAGGCCGGGCAGGTCCTCGATCAGCAGGTGCCCGTCCGCGAGCAGGGCCACGAAGGCCAGCCGCACCTGCTGCGGCTTGCCCAGCACCAGGGTGTTCACCTGCGCCTGCGCCTCGCGCAGGGCCTGCAGCAGGGCATCGGGTAGCATCTGGGCCGGAGCCGGGATCGCGGACATGTCGAGGGCATGGGTCTCGGGGGAAGGGCCAGTGTAGCGAGGACGCCCGGGCATGCACGTTGCGGCGAACGCGGCGGGAATCGCACCGATGGATACGACGGCAGGCGCGGCAATGGATGCGGCGGGACGCGCGGACCCGGCGCGGCGCTGGTTCATGGTGGCCTGGCTGCTGCTGTGCGTGCTCAAGCTGATGCTGGCGGCGCGGCTGCCGCTGTTCGTGGACGAGGCCTTCTACTGGCAGGAAGGCCAGCACCTGGCCTGGGCTTATTCCGATCTGCCGGCGCTGACCGCGTGGCTGGCGCGGTTGGGGGTGGCGCTGTTCGGGCCGACCCCGCTGGGGCTGCGGCTGCCGTTCCTGTTGATCGGCGCGCTGTTGCCGTGGCTGCTGGTGCGGATGGCCGCGCGCGAGTTCGACCCCGCCACCGGCTGGCGCGCGGGCCTGCTGTTCCTGCTGCTGCCGCTGGCCGGCAGCCTCGGCCTGCTGGCGCTGCCCGACGTGCCGCTGCTGCTGGCCAGCTTACTGTGCCTGGATGCCTGCCTGCGCGCGCTGCGCCGGGTGGATGCGGCGGTGGCCGCGGAGCTGGCGCTGGGGCTGGCGATCGGTGGCCTGGCGCATTACCGCTATGCCGCGGTGCTGTTGGCCGGTGGCCTGGCCCTGCTGCTGCTGCGCGAGGGCCGGCGCGCGCTGCGGCAGCCGTGGCTGTGGGCGGCGCTGGCGATCGGCGCGCTGGCGTGGTTGCCGCTGCTGTTGTGGAACGCCCAGCATGCCGAGGCTGGGCTGCGCTTCCAACTGGTCGAGCGCAACCCGTGGACGTTTGACTGGCAGGGCCTGCGCCTGGGCGCGTTGCAGTCGCTGCTGGCCACGCCGCTGCTGTTGCTGGCGCTGCTGCTGGCGGCCTGGCGCGGGCTGCGCGATCCGCGCCCGGCCGCGCGTTGCCTGGCGCTGTGCGGGGCGCTGCTGGCGGGCGGCTTCTTCCTGCTGGGGTTCTTCGCCGACCGCCAGCGGGTGAGCTTCCATTGGCCATTGCCCGGGCACGTGGCGCTGCTGCCGCTGGTGCCGGCGGTGCTGGCCGGCTGGGCACGCGGCTGGCGGCGCGCGACCTGGGCCGTGCTCGGCCTCGGGCAGGCGCTGGCGCTGGGCTATTGCCTGATGGCCGCGCTGCCGCAGGGGCGCGCCTGGGCTGCGGCGCACGGGCTGTATCCGGCCAATTTCTCGGACTGGCAGGCGCTGGCGCGGCGGGTGCGCGTGCAGCGTGCCGGGCTGCCGCCGGAGACCCGCCTGCTGGCAGCCGATTTCAAGCTGGGCGCGGAGCTGGGCTTCGCGCTCGGGGACCCGGCGATCGCGGTGCTGGACCATCCGCTCAACCGCAAGCATGGGCGCCAGGCACAGCTGGCGCTGTGGGGCCTGCTGGCGGAGTCGCCGCGCACGCTGCCGCGGCCGTGGCTGCTGGTGGCCAGCCCCGAGTATGCCGGCTTCGCGGGGGAGGCCGAATACCGCGACTGGCTGTGCGCCCAACTGGGCGGGCTGCCGGCGGCGCAGGTGCTGCAGGTGGATGGTGGCGGCAAGCGTTTCTGGCTGCTGTTCGCGGCCGCCGATGGCGCGCCCTTGCCGGCCTGCGCGGCGGCGCCGGCTAAGGCAGCGGGAAGCCCGCCTGGCGCAGCAGGCGGGCGGTCGCGATCAGCGGCAGCCCGATGAGCGCGGTCGGGTCGTGGTTGTCGATCGCCTCGAACAGCACGATCCCCAGCCCCTCCGACTTGAAGCTGCCGGCGCAGTCGTACGGCTCCTCGGCCTCCACGTAGCGCGCGATCTCGGCAGCGTCCAGCGCGCGCAGCCGGACCTCGGTGAGGTCCACGTCGTGCAGGCTGCGGCCGTCCGGGTGCGCCAGGCACAGCGCGGTATGGAAGCGCACGCTGCGGCCGGCCATCGCGCGCAGCTGCGCCAGCGCGGCGTCGCGGCCGCCGGGCTTGCCCAGCGTCTGGCCGCCGAGGTCGGCCACCTGGTCGGACCCCAATACCCACGCGTCCTCGCCGCCCAGCGCCTGCGCCACCGCCTGCGCCTTGGCCAGCGCCAGCCGCTGCGCCAGTGCGCGCGGAGCCTCGCCGGGCAGGGCGGTTTCGTCCACGTCCGGGCGCGCGGTGTCGAACGGCAGCCGCAACCGCTGCAGCAGTTCGCGCCGGTAGCGCGAGGTGGATGCCAGCACCAGCCGGCTCACGGCGATGCCTCCGCGCGGGCGCGGTCCACCCGCCGCAGCTGGGTGTCGATCCGGCCGCGCGCCGCGTCCAGCGATTCGCGCATCTGCTGCAGCGACTCCAGGCTGGCCGACTGCGCATGCTGCTGCAGCCACAGGCGCTGGCGCAGCAGTTCCTGCATCGCGCCCAGCACCGGGTTGTCGGCGTCGGCGGCGACCGTCTCCAGCTCGCTGCGCGCCGCGCGCAGGCGCTCCTCCAGCGCGTCGGCGGCATCCAGCACGCGGCCGATGGCGAGCTGGCGGTGGCGGCTGCGGCGATGTACGCGCAGCGCCAGCCACAGGCTGGCCGCGGCGAAGGCGGCGAATACGAGGAGCACGATCAGTCCGGGCGGCATCGGCGCAGTCTGCGCGAGGACGCCGGGGGGCGCAAACCCGGCGCCGCCCGGCAGGCTGCGGCTATCGTGTTGATTTGACAGAAAAGCCCCGAATCCGTAGGATGCCGCGCCTTATGTCCGAGCCATCCGCCAGCCGCATTCCCGAGGTTCTGGATGCCTGGCGCATGGTGGCGGCCCGGCGCGAGTTCGAGGGCCGGGTGTCGCTGGCGGCGATGTCGCGCCTGCGCGGCAGCCTGCTCGACGACGATGGCGAGGCCCGCTTCGTGCTGGGGTTCGGCACCGACGCGATGCAGCTGCCGTACGCCGAGCTGCGGATCGAGGCCGACCTGCCGCTGGAATGCCAGCGCAGCCTGCAGCGCTTCCTGTTGCCGGTGCGCCTGCAGCAGCGGCTGGGCCTGATCCGCGATGAGGCCGACGAGGCGGCCCTGCCGGCCGGCTACGAGGCGCTGCTGGTGGCGCCGGATGGCCTGCTGCGGCCGGCCGACCTGGTCGAGGACGAGTTGATTCTGGCGTTGCCGGTGGTGCCGGTGTCGCCCGATGCCGAAGCGGTGGAGCGCGATTTCGCGCCGACCGCCGAAGAGGTGGCCCAGGCCAGTCCGTTCGCGGCGCTGTCGGGGTGGAAGAAGGAATAGTGCGATAATCCGCAATTCACCGCCGATCGTCGCATCCAGCATCACGTATCGTTTTTTGGAGTTGTCCCATGGCCGTTCAGAAGTCCCGCGTTTCCCCGTCCCGCCGCGGCATGCGCCGCGCGCACGACGCCCTGTCCGCCAAGCAGCTGGCCACCGATCCGACCAGCGGCGAGACCCACCTGCGCCACCACGTGACCGCCGACGGCTACTACCGCGGCAAGCAGGTCGTGGCCCCGAAGACCAAGGTCGTCGACGAAGAGTGATCGCCGGCCGCAAGGCC
>JBKBXH010000140.1:0-4466 GCA_046313655.1 Thermomonas sp.
ATGCAGCAGTTGCAGCCCGGCGGTATGCACGCGCCGGACCTCGGCGCCGGACAGCTCCAGCGTCGCATCGTCGAGGTGCGATTGCAGGGTGGCTTGCAGGTCGGTCACCTGTTCGATGCCCAGGTCGGCTTGCAGGGACAATGGCATGTCGAATCTCGGAAGTGGCGCTGGCCCAGACCGGTTAACGGCGCCGCGGCGGACGACTTGAGGCTGGCCCGGGAAGCGTGCCGGAGCGCACGTTTCCGGGGCTCAATCGAACACCGCGGTGGCGTCCAGCAGGACCGTGGGCGGGGCGCCGGGGGTGCGCGCGATGCCCATGCTGGTGCGGTCACGCAGGCTGGCCGCGGGGGGCTCGATCTGGCGGGCGTCCAGGGTCACCACGTCGGTCACCGCGCTGACCAGCAGGCCGGCCAGCTCGTCGTGGTGCTCCAGCACCACGATCCGGCTGCGCTCGTCGATTTCGGCGGGCTGCCGGCGCAACCAGCGGCCGAGGTCGTGCACCGGCACCACCCGGCCGCGCAGGTTCATCACCCCCAGCAGCGAGGGCGGGGCACCGCGCACGGCGATGATCGGCGCCAGCCGCACCACTTCCTGCACGCGCAGCAGCTCCACTGCGTAGCGGTCGTCGCCGATCGCGACCCGCAGCCAGCGCTGCCCGATCGGGGGCGGCGCGGCGCGTACCGACGGCACCGCCAACGGCGGCGAGTAGGGCACCGCCGCGGGTGCAGGCTGGAGGGTGGGTTGCGGCTCCGGCTCGGATGCTGTTCCAGGCTCTGGCTCTGGCGCGGTCTCGGCCTCGGTTTCGACTTCTGCTTCGGCTTCGCCTGCAGCAGCGGGGCATGCCGTGGATCCGGTTTCAGGGCTGGCGTCGGACTCCGCCGGGGCTTCCACGACAGATGTGCCAGTCGCCTCGGGTGCCGGCGCAACCACCGGCTCGCCGGTCATTTCCGGCTCTTCCCCGGGCTCGCGGGTGCGGGTGGCCTCCGCGGATTCCACCGCCTCCGCAGCCGCCGCAGCTTCCGCAGCTTCCGCGGCTTCCGCGGCGTGCGTGGGTTGCGCATCGGCAGCCGCCTGCGCGGACGTGGCCGGCACGGGCGGCAGCCCCAGCAGGGCATCGAGGTAGGCGTCCACCGGCGGATCGGCCGGCAGCACGGGGGATTGCGGCAACACGATCTGGCTCATGCGGCGGCCTCCTGCGGCCTGGCATCCGCGGTGTCCAGCAGCCATTGCAGGGCATCGCGGTAGGCGTTGATGCCGCGTCCAGCCAGGTGCCGGGGTTGGGTGGCGAGGCTGGCGGCGTCGCGCAGGCGGGTGTCCATCGGGATCGGCCACGGGCACACGGAAACGCCGGGATAGGTGTTCAGGTGCTCCAGCGTTTCGTGGCTGGTGCGGGTGCGGCGGTCGTACAGGGTCGGCAGGATCTGGCGCACCAGCACGCGCCCGCGCGAGCGTTCCACCATCGCCGCCGTGCGCAGCATGCCCTCCAGCCCGTGCAGGGCCAGCGGATCGGTCTGGGTGGGCACCACCAGGCGGTCGCAGGCCGCCAGCGCGTTCACCAGCAGCAGGCTGAGCGTAGGCGGGCAGTCCAGCAGGGCGAAGTCGTAGTCGTCATCGGCGTCCACCAGGGCGCGGTGCAGGGCCAGGCCCAGGCCTGGCTGGGTGGCGCTGCGGCGCTCCAGGGTGGCCATCGCGGCCTGCGCGGCGACCAGCTGGATGTCGGCCTGGCCGGTGGCGCGGGCCACGCTGGCGATGGAGTCGCCGTTGAACAGGTCGAAGGTGCCCTTCGGCGGCGGCTCGGCGGCGATCCCGAAGGCGCGCGACAGCGAGCCGTGCGGATCCAGGTCCACCAGCAGCACGCGGTGCCCGAGATCGGCCAGGCAGCGCGCCAGGCACAGCGAGCTGGTGGTCTTGCCCACGCCGCCTTTCTGGTTGGCGATCGCCCAGATCCGCATCAGGGTGCTCCCTTGGTTGTTGCGCGCGCGGTCGCGGCTGGTGCGCCGGAGGAACGCGCGTCCAGGCCCTGCATCACGCTGTCCACGTTCTCGGCGGCGGCCAGGATCACCAGCTCCACCCGGCGGTTGCGGCTGCGGCCTTCCGGCGTGGTGTTGTCGGCGATTGGCTGGTATTCGCCATAGCCCATCGCCGCCAGCCGCGCGGGGGCGATGCCAGCAGCGATCAGTTCGTACACGACGTTGATGGCGCGCGCGGACGACAGGTCCCAGTTCGAGCGGAACTGGGCGGTGCGGATCGGCTGGTCGTCGGTATAGCCCTCCACCCGCACCGCGTTCGGCGCGTTGCGCAGCACGCCGCCCAGCTTGCGCACGGTGTCCAGCGCGCTGGCGGTGGGGGTGGCCACGCCGCTGGGGAACAGCAGGTCGCTCTGGATTTCCACTTCCAGGAAGTTGCGGCCGCGGCGCACGCGCACCAGGCCGCTCTGCACCAGTTCGGACAGCGCCTGTTCGATCTGGTCGCCCAGCGCCTGCAACTGCTGCTGGTCGCCCAGCCCGCCGCTGCCATTGCCCTGCGCGGCGGCGGCCGGGGTGCTGGGCTGGTCGAGGCGGTCGCGGCGGTGCAGCGGCATCGGGACTTCCACCGGGACGGCCGGTGCGGGGCCGCGGCGGGCCCCGGTGTCGATTACCGAGGGGTGGTCGAAGTCGCCGCCGCGCAGCTGCACCTGGCCGACCTGGATCGGCTTGATCGAGCGCGGCGCGCCGCCGAACGCGGCGGACAGCGAGTCCGCCACCACCCGGTACTTGCCCTCGTTGAGCGAGGAAATCGCGTACATCACCACGAAGAAGGCCAGCAGCAGGGTCAGCAGGTCGCCGTAGGGGATCGCCCAGGCTTCATGGTTGAGGTGTTCTTCGTGCTGGTGGAGGCGTTTGCGGGCCATGCGTGCGGCCTTCAGTGTATGAAGCCGGCAAGGCGGCTTTCGATGTTGCGCGGGTTCTCGCCCTCGGCGATCGCGATCAGGCCCTCGATCAGCATCTCGCGCTCCACTTCCTGGCGATGCACGATGCCCTTCAGCTTGGACGCCATCGGCAGGAACATCAGGTTGGCCGATCCGATGCCGTAGATGGTGGCGGTGAACGCGGCGGCGATGCCGTGCCCCAGCTTGCTGGGGTCGGCCAGGTTCTTCATCACCGCCATCAGGCCGAGCACCGCGCCGATGATGCCCAGGGTGGGGGCGTAGATGCCCATGCCTTCGAACACCTTGGCGGCGGCGATGTCGCGCTTGGCGTGCGCATGCGATTCGATTTCCAGCATCTGCCGGATGGTGTCCGGTTCCACCCCGTCCACCACCATTTGCAGGCCCTTGCGCAGGAACGGGTCGGACTGCTGTTCCAGCAGCGGCTCCAGCGCCAGCAGGCCCTGCTTGCGGGCGATGCTGCTCCACTCGACCATCCGCGCGATCAGCCCGTCGGTCTCCTGCGGCGGCGGCCGGAACACCCAGGCCGAGATCCGCAGCGCGCGCCGGAAGCTGTGCATCGGCGTCTGCAGCAGGATCGCCGCGATGGTGCCGAGGATGACGATGGTGAACGCGGCCGGCGACCACAGGCCGCTGATGCCGGCTCCCTTCAGTACGCTGCCGCCGACCAGGGCGACGAGGCCCAGGATCGCACCGATGATGCTGAGGATGTCCATATGCCCATCGCTATCGGCCGCGCGCGTTCCCGCTTGAGCCGCGTTGTGCCGGGCCGAGCAGGGCGTCGACGTCGAGGATCATCGCCATCCGCCCGTCGCCGACCAGGCTGGCGCCGGCATAGCCGGGCAGGCCGCGCAGGCTGCGCGGGAGTGCCTTGATCACCACTTCCTCGCGGCCCAGCACGTGGTCCACCAGCAGGCAGAAGCGCTGCTCGCCGGATTGCAGGACCACCCCGCGGGTGGCGTCGTCGCCGCCGCGCGGCAGGCCCAGCCAGTCGCGCAGCGACAGCACCGGCATCGGCCGTTCGCGCAGGTCGAGGATCTTCTGGCCGTCCATCCACAGCAGCTGCGCCGCGTCGTGGGCGATCACCTCCAGCACCCGCACCAGCGGCAGCGCGTACACGTCCTGGTCGAGTTCGACCAGCAGGGTGGGCAGGATGGCCAGGGTCAGCGGCACCCGGATCACGAAGCGGGTGCCTTCGCCGATTTCGGAGAAGATCTGCACCTGGCCGGAGAGCTCGCGGATCTTGGATTGCACCACGTCCATGCCAACCCCGCGCCCGGACAGGTCGGACACCTCGGTGCGGGTGGAGAAGCCCGGCAGGAACAGCAGCGACAGGCATTCCTCCGGCGACTGCCGGCCGGCGGCCTCGGCGTCGATCACGCCCTTGCGCACCGCGCTGCGGCGGATGTTTTCCGGGTCGATGCCGGCGCCGTCGTCGCTGACCTCGATCGAGACGTGGTCGCCTTCCTGCTGCGCGGACAGGCGCACCCGCCCGGCCTCGGGCTTGCCGGCAGCGCGGCGATCCTCGGGCGTTTCGAGG
>JBKBXH010000141.1:0-4456 GCA_046313655.1 Thermomonas sp.
AACTACCCGATCGACCCGCAACTGCTGTCGCAACTGCAGATCAACATGCCGGTGGCGCGCGAGCAGATGAAGCAGCAGCATACGCCGCCGCTGCTGCTGGTACTGCCGCAGGTGCGCCCGCTGCTGGCGCGCTACGCCAAGCTGTTCGCGCCGGGGCTGCACGTGCTGTCGTATAACGAGATTCCCGAGAACCGGGACGTGTCGATCGTCGGCACCGTCGGCTGATCCGCCGCCGGCGCTGGTGCAGCGCATGGCCCGTGCCTGGGTGGACAGCGAGGGCGACCTGCCCAGCGTGTACCGCGTGCTGCTCGATGATCCCGCCGCCTGGCAGCCGGGGGCGCGCAAGTTCAAGAACCCGGACGACTTCTGCCTGTCGGCGCTGCGCGCCTGCGGGCTGGGCGCGGACTCCGACCTCGCGCTGGGGCTGCGGCTGCAGGCGCAGCTGGGGCAGCCCGTGTTCCAGCCGCGCTCGCCGGCGGGTTTCGGCGACGTGGCCGCCGACTGGGGCGGGCCGGACGCCCTGTTCAAGCGGGTGCAGGCGGCGCAGGCGCTGGCCAACCGCCTGCCGGACACCGGCGCGACCCCGCTGGTGCTCGGCCAGGCCGCGCTGGGCGAGGCGCTGGACGCGCAGACCGCCACCGCGCTGCGCCGCGCCGAATCCATCCAGCAGGGCGTGGCGCTGCTGCTGGCCAGCCCCGCCTTCCAGTGGAGGACCTGAGATGACCCTGCGCATCGATCGACGTGGATTCCTCGGCCTCGGCGCCTCCGCGCTGGCGCTGGCGGCGTTGCCGCGGTTCGCGCTGGCCGCGACCGGCGCGCATGACACCCGCTTCCTGCTGGTGCTGCTGCGCGGCGGGATGGACGGCTTGCACGCGCTGCAGCCGCTGGGCGATCCGGCGTTCGCGGCCCTGCGCGGGGAGTTCGCCGCCAGTGCCGGCCAGCCCGCGCCGCTGCGGCTGGATGCCGACTTCGCCCTGCACGGCAAGCTGTCCGGCATGGCCGCGCTGCATGCGCGCGGCGAGCTGCTGCCGGTCGCGGCGGTGGCACCGCCCTACCGCCAGCGCTCGCACTTCGAGGCGCAGGACTGCGTGGAGAACGGCACCACCGGCGCCGGCGGCACCACCGGTTGGCTGAACCGCTGCGTGGCGGCGATGCCGGGCGGGGCGGGGCTGGCAATCTCGGCGGTGATGCCGCTGGCGATGCGCGGCGGCAACGTCAGCACCTGGTCGCCACCGCTGGGCAACCGCATCGACCCGATCCTGTGGCAGCAGCTGCAGCTGCTGTATGCCGCCGATCCGGCGCTGGCGCCCACCTTCGCCGGGATCGACGCCGGCCAGGCTGCGATGCAGGCCGGCGGCGGGCTGCGCCTGCCGCAGGCGATGGCCGCGGCGGCGCGCTTCATGGCCGCGCCGGACGGGCCGCGGATTGGCTTCGTGGAGGACACCGGCTGGGACACCCACGGCGGCGAGCTGGCGGTGCTCGACCGCAAGCTGGCGGAACTGGATGCCAGCCTGCAGGCCTTCCGCGACGGCGCGCAGCCGGTGTGGCCGCGCACGGTGGTGGCAGTGGTCACCGAATTCGGGCGCACCGCCGCCATCAACGGCACCGGCGGCACCGACCACGGCACCGGCGGGGTGGCCTTCCTCGCCGGCGGCGCGGTGGCCGGCGGGCGCGTGGCCGGCGACTGGCCGGGGCTGGGCCGCACCCAGCTCAACGAGGGCCGCGACCTGCGCGCCACCACCGACCTGCGCGCGGTGTTCAAGGGCGTGCTGCGCGACCACCTCGGGCTGGGCGCGGACGTGCTGGCGCGCCAGGTGTTCCCGGACAGCGCGGCGCTGGCGCCGATGTCCGGGCTGGTGCGGGCGGCATGACCGCCCGCGGGCGCGCTCCGCGTTAACCTGGGCGACAGGCGCCTTCCGCGCCGCTACCCGGGGAATCCACCACCATGAACGACGTCGCCGTCTCCCAGGACGACCGCAACCTGGCCATGCTCACCCACCTGTCCGGCATCCTGCTGGGCTTCATCGTCCCGCTGATCATCTGGCTGACCAACAAGGACCGGCCGGACAAGGGTTGGCTCAACGCGCAGGCGGTCGAGGCGCTGAATTTCCAGATCACCATCGCGATTGCGCTGCTGGGCTGCTCGGTGCTGGCGGTGATCCTGATCGGCGCGCTGCTGATGCCGCTGGTGTGGCTGTTCAGCCTGGTGTTCTGCATCATCGCCGGGATGGCCGCCAGCCGTGGCGAAAACTACCGCTATCCGGTCGCGCTGCGGCTGGTGAAGTAAGCCGCCTGCACCCACCACCCCGGCGCGCCGGCGTTCATGCCCGCGCCGGCGCGCTTCGTCGCCGCCTACGGGCGTCGGTCGCAGGCCGGCTTGCATCGACCGTGGCGGCCGCCATCATGGGGGCATGCCGGCACGGTGCCGGCAGAGGAGACCACGATGGACAGCATCCACGAGACCGCGCAGGACCCGCTGGCGCCGGCCACCGCAGGCGCGGGCGTGCGCCAGGACGAGCGCCTGTGGGCCGCCAGTGCCCATGCCGGCGCGCTGCTGCTGGCCTTCCTCACCAGCTGGACCGCCGGGGTCGCCGGCATGCTGGCCGGGCTGGCGGTGTATGCGCTGAAGAAGGGGGATTCCGACTTCATCGCGGCGCATGCGCGCGAAGCCTTCAACTTCAACCTCAGCCTGTTCCTCGCGGTGTGCGCGCTGGCGCTGGCGGGGCTGCTGCTGGTCGGCGCCACCGTGCTCACCCTCGGGCTGGGTGCGGTGCTCACCCTGCCGGCCGGGGTCGTGCTGGCGGTGCTGGCGGTGGTGGTGGCCGTGGGCTGGCTGGTGTGCGGCCTGGTCGCCACGGTGAAGGCGCTGAACGGCGAGCCGTGGCGCTACCCGTTCACCCTGCGCGTGCTGCGCTGATTGCGGCAACCGCCTGCGGCGTTCACGCCAGCAGGCGGACCACCTTGCGCAGTGCCGCGACGAACGCATCGACCTCGGCGTGCGTGTTGTAGAACGCCAGCGAGGCGCGGCAGGTGGTGCCCACGCCCAGCCACTGCAGCAGCGGATGCGCACAGTGCTGGCCGGAGCGCACGGCCACGCCCTCGAGGTCGAGCAGGGTGGCGAGGTCGTGCGAATGCACGCCGTCGATCGCGAAGCTGATCACCGCCGCCTTGGCGGGCGCGGTGCCGAGGATGCGCAGGCCGTCGAGCTTCGAGAGTTCCTCGCTGGCGTGCGCCAGCAGGCCCGCCTCGCGCGCGTGAATGGCGGCCATGCCGATGCCGGTGAGGTAGTCCACGGCTGCCCCTAGACCCACGAAGCCGGCGATGTTCGGCGTGCCCGCCTCGAACTTGTGCGGCGGGTCGTTGAACACGCTGCCGTCGAAGCGTACTTCCTTGATCATCTCGCCGCCGCCGAGGAAGGGCGGCATCGCCTGCAAGTGTTCGCGCTTGGCCCACAGCAGCCCGGTGCCGGTCGGCCCGCACAGCTTGTGGCCGGTGGCGGCGTAGAAGTCGCAGCCCAGTGCGGCCACGTCCACCGGCATGTGCGGCACCGCCTGCGAGCCGTCGACGACGGTGGTGATGCCGCGGCGCGCCGCCTCACGGCAGATTTCGGCCACCGGGTTCAGCGTGCCCAGCACGTTGCTGACGTGGGCGAGGCCAAGCAGCTTCACCTCCTGCGTCATCGCGGCCCAGAGCGCCTCGAGATCGAGGCTGCCGTCCGGCCGCAGCTCGGCCACCCGGAGCGTTGCGCCGGTGCGCTGGGCGACGAGCTGCCACGGCACGATGTTGGCGTGGTGCTCCATCCGCGTCAGCAGGATGACATCGCCCGGCCGCAGCCGCGGCAGCGCCCACGAATAGGCGACCAGGTTGAGCGCGAAGGTGGTGCCGCTGCACAGCACCAGCTCGTCGGCGCGCACGTTGAGGAAGGCGGCCAGCCTGCGGCGCGCGCCTTCGTAGGCCTCGGTGGCCTCGCTGCCGAGCTGGTGCACCGCGCGGCTGACGTTGGCGTTGTGGCGGCGGTAGAAATCGTCCACCGCCTCGATCACCGCGCGCGGCTTCTGCGCGGTATTGGCCGAGTCCAGGTACACCAGCGGCTTGCCGTGCACCTGCCGCTGCAGCAGCGGGAAATCGGCGCGCACGCGCTCCCAGTCGGGCGTGGTCGCCGCCGCGCCGGCGCCGCCGCCGTGCCCGGAGATGGCAGACAGGTCGGATGCGGCGGGCTGAATCGGCACGGCGCTGAGATCAGCGGCGGGTGCAGCGTCGGCAGCATCGACAGCATCTGTAGCGTCGGCGGCATCTGCGGCATCTGCAGCTTCTGCAGCAGCGGCATCCGCGTGACCCTCCGCCGGTGCGCCGGTGCGGGCAGCGGTGAGGGCGGCAGCGGCGGCGGCCACCAGGCCGTGAACCAGCTTGCTGGCCACCTCCAGCGCTGCGCTGCGCACCACACGCGGCAGGCGGG
>JBKBXH010000142.1:0-4403 GCA_046313655.1 Thermomonas sp.
CATCACCCGCGGCGCGCGCGAGGCGGCGGATGGCGACTTGGGCGGCGCGTCGGGCGGCGTGAGCACACGCAGTGGCGCGCTGAGCGCGGCAGGCGGCGGCGCGGCTGCACGCTTCGACCCGCCGGTGGAGCAGCTGCGGTCCGCCGTGGCGCGGCACGAGCGCGTGGTGCAGCCCGCGGAGCTGAACGCGAGGAGCGGGAGCAAGGCGGCGTCGGGGGTGTACGGGGGGGTGCAGCAGCTGCTGGACCGCATGCTGGACATGAAGGTGTTCCGCCTGCGCCGCGGCCAGCGCTGGCGGCTGTGGCGGCGGGCGCTGGCGGCGGTTCCGGCATGAGCACCCGGCGCCGCATCGTGCGCCGCCCGGCGGTGGCCCCGGTGGGCGACTGGCCGGCGCACTGGCCCGACCTGCTGCGGCGGGTGCATGCCGCGCGCGGCAGCGATGCCCGCAGCGCGCTGCCGCGGCTGGCCGACCTGCCGCCGCCGTCGGGCCTGCGCGGGATCGATGCCGCGGGCGGCCTGTTGCGCGACGCCATCGCCGCCGACGCGCACATCCTCGTCGTGGGCGATTTCGACTGCGACGGTGCCACCGCCTGCGCGGTGGGCGTGCGCGGACTGCGCCTGCTCGGCGCGCGCCGGGTCTCGCATGCGGTGCCCAACCGCATCGTCCACGGCTACGGGCTGACGCCGGGGCTGGTGGACGAACTGGTGGCGCTGCGACCCGACCTGGTGGTGACGGTGGACCACGGCATCGCCTGCCATGCCGGCATCGCCGCCGCCAAGGCGCACGGTTGGCAGGTGCTGGTGACCGACCACCACCTGCCGGGCCCGGCGCTGCCGCCGGCGGATGCCATCGTCAACCCCAACCAGCCTGGCTGCGGCTTTCCAGGCAAGGCGCTGGCCGGCGTCGGGGTGGTGTTCTACCTGCTGCTGGCGCTGCGCGCCGCGCTGGAATCGAAGACGGACCTGGCGGTGCTGCTGGACCTGGTGACGGTGGGCACGGTGGCCGACCTGGTGCCGCTGGATGCCTGCAACCGCGCCCTGGTCGGCGCCGGCCTGCGCCGGTTGCGGGCAGGGCAGGGCTGCGCCGGGTTGCGCGCGCTGATCGAGGTGGCCGGGCGCCGCGCGGAGGCCCTCACCACCGCTGACATCGGCTTCGCCATCGGGCCGCGGATCAACGCGGCCGGCCGGCTGGAGGACATGGGCATCGGCATCGAGTGCCTGCTCACCGATGACCCGGCGCATGCGCGGCGGCTGGCCGAGGTCCTGCATGCGATCAACGAGGAGCGCCGCGCGCTGCAGGCCGACATGCAGGACGTGGCCGAGGCGCGGCTGGACGGGATCGACGCCGCGCATGCCGCCTGCCTGTTCGATCCCGACTGGCACCCGGGCGTGGTCGGGCTGGTGGCCTCCAAGGTGAAGGAGCGCCTGCACCGGCCGGCGATCGCGTTCGCCCCGGCCGAGCCGGACAGCGACCTGCTGCGCGGATCGGCGCGCTCGATTCCCGGGTTCCACATCCGCGACGCGCTGGCGCTGGTGGATGCGCGCCATCCGGGGCTGATCCCGCGCTTCGGCGGGCATGCGATGGCGGCCGGCTTGAGCCTGCCGCGCGCGGCCTTCCCCGCGTTCCGCGACGCCTTCGTGCAGGTGGCGCGCGAGTGGCTGACCCCGGAGCTGCTGACCGAGGAGCTGCACAGCGACGGCGCGCTGCGCGCGGACGAGTTGCGGCTGTCCACGGCGGTGGCCCTGCGCGATGGCGGCCACTGGGGCCAGGGCTATCCCGAGCCGCTGTTCGACGGGGTCTTCGACGTGCGGGACTTCCGCGTGCTGAAGGAACGCCACCTCAAGCTGGAGTTGGAGCTGGACGGCCTGCGCTGCAACGCGATCCAGTTCAACGGCTGGGACGGCGCGGCGCCGGAGGCGCGGCTGCGGCTTGCCTACCGGCTGGTGCCGGACGACTGGCGCGGCGGCGAGGCGGTGCAGCTGGTGGTGGTGCACCGCGAACCGGCCTGAGCACGCCCGGGCTGGTAAGATGCGCGACCGTTTCCGCCCTGCCTTTTCCCCATGATCGAGCTCAATCCCATCCGAGCACGCATCGCCGACCTGACCGGCCGGCTGGATGCGCTCCGGGGGTATCTTTGACTACGACGCCAAGCGCGAGCGCCTGGAAGAAGTCGAACGCGAACTGGAACACCCCGACGTCTGGAACGACCCCGCCCGCGCGCAGGCGCTGGGCCGCGAGCGCTCGCTGCTGGACAAGACCGTCAACGGCATCCGCGACCTGACCGAGGGCCTGTCCGGCGCCGGCGAGCTGCTGGACCTGGCCGAGATGGAGAACGACGAGGAGACCGCGCTGGCGGTGGTGGCCGACGTCGACCGCTACCAGAAAGGCGTGGAGCAGATCGAATTCCAGCGGATGTTCTCCGGCAAGATGGATTCGGCCAATGCGTTCGTGGACATCCAGGCCGGCGCCGGCGGCACCGAGGCGCAGGACTGGGCCGAGATGCTGCTGCGCATGTATCTGCGATGGTGCGAATCGCGCGGCTGGAAGGCCGAACTGATGGAAGTCAGCGGCGGCGATGTGGCCGGCATCAAGTCCGCCACGTTCCGGGTCGAGGGCGAATACGCCTATGGCTGGCTGAAGACCGAGATCGGCGTGCACCGGCTGGTGCGCAAGAGCCCGTTCGACTCCGACAACCGCCGCCACACCAGCTTCACCAGCGTGTTCGTGTCGCCCGAGGTGGACGACGACATCGACATCGAGATCAACCCGGCCGACCTCAAGACCGACGTGTACCGCTCCTCGGGCGCGGGCGGCCAGCACGTGAACAAGACCGAGTCGGCGGTGCGCATCACCCACGTGCCCACCAACACGGTGGTGGCCTGCCAGACCGAGCGCAGCCAGCACGCCAACCGCGACCGCGCGATGCAGATGCTGAAGGCCAAGCTGTACGAGCTGGAAGTGCAGAAGCGCAACGCCGAGAAGGACGCGCTGGAAGCCAGCAAGTCCGACATCGGCTGGGGCAGCCAGATCCGCAACTACGTGCTGGACCAGAGCCGGATCAAGGACCTGCGCACCGGGATCGAGCGTTCCGACACCCAGAAGGTGCTGGACGGCGACCTCGACGAGTTCGTCGAGGCCAGCCTGAAGATGGGCCTGGAAGCCGGCGCCAAGCGTACCGACGCGGCCTGATCCGCCCGGTCCGCGCGCTCAGTGCTGCACGCGCAGGGCGCGCAGGCTGCGGGCGCGGGCGATCTCGGAGGCGCCAGCCACGATCCGCGGCACGCTGGACATCACGCTGACGATGCCCGGCGCGGCTTCCGGCTGCTCCAGCACCGCCTCGGCGGTGGCGTCGTCCGGCAGCTGCGCGCCCCAGTAGCCCACCCAGGCGTCGCGGTGGCGCTTGGCGGCGTACAGGGCACGGTCGGCCATGCGCAGCGCGTAGTCCCAGCGGCTGGCCGCGGACGCACCGGTGCCGGCATCGAAGAACGGGATCGGCGCCAGCCCCAGCGATACCGTCACCGGGCGCGCGGCGTGCGCGGTTTCCAGGGTGTAGGCCATCGCCCGGCGCAGGCGCGCGGCGACCTGCTCGGCCTGCTCGCGGGTCAGGTGGGTGCATGCCACCAGAAATTCCTCGCCGCCCCAGCGCGCCACCAGGTCGGTGGGGCGGCAGGCCGCCTTCAGGCGCTGCGCCAGCGCCACCAGCACTTCGTCGCCGGTGTGGTGGCCGTGGCCGTCGTTGATTTGCTTGAAGTGGTCCACGTCGATCAGGAACAGCACGTGGCGGGTGCCCTCCGGGCCGGGCTGCAGCGCCATCGCATTCAGCGCGGCGGTCGCCGCATGGCGGTTGTTGAGCCCGGTCAGGGCGTCCACTTCGCTCAGCCGGCGCAGCTGGCCATGCCGCTTGCGCAGCAGCAGCCCGAAGCCGGTGGCCAGGCCAAGCAGCAGGACCAAGATGGCGATCGCGGCCACGTAGGCCAACTGGCGCTTCTCATTCTGCAGCTGCTCGATCTGGTGGGCGTGGCGCAGCCGCTCCAGTTCGCGCTGGCTGGCACTGATGCGGGTGCGCGCCTGCAGGTCGGCCAGCGCCAGCGACTGCCGGTTGAGGCTGCTCTGCAGGCTCAGGCACTGCGCCAGCTGCAGCTCGGTGGCATCGCCCTGCGGGCCGGGGGCGGCCACGGGCGTCGCCGGCAGCAGCAGGGCCAGCATCAGCAGCGGGGCAAAGCGCAGGGCGGGGAAGGTGGCCATGGCGTCGGAAACCGGTGGGTTCGGGGCGTATCAAGCAAGAACAGTGCCAGCTTGGCGTCGGTTCCATGGCGCGGGCGCGGGGAATTCGTTGCAGGGCGCGCCTCTGCTATTCTTCCGGGCCCTTCCCCCGTCTACGATTGCCGGCCCCGCGCGCTGC
>JBKBXH010000143.1:0-4399 GCA_046313655.1 Thermomonas sp.
CAGCGCGGTCAGCTACCACATGATGGGCGTGCCCACCGCGATGTTCACCCCGCTGTTCGTGATCGCGCGCACCAGCGGCTGGAGCGCCCACATCATCGAGCAGCGCATCGACGGCAAGATCATCCGCCCGTCCGCGAACTACATCGGGCCGGAAGACCGCGTCTTCGTGCCGCTCGACCAGCGCTGAGCGCGATGAGCGGGCAAATGCCGGCGGCGGGTGTGGGGGGGTATGTGCTGGTCACCCTGGCGACGGCCGTGGTGACCGCGCTGGTGATCCTGATCCACTACCGCGGCCTGGAATGGCTGGCGCGCCGCTTCGGCGGCCGCCGCTACCGCCGCCACCGTTCGGCCATGCTGGCGATCATCTTCGCCCTGCTCGGCCTGCATGTGCTGGAGATCGCCTGCTACGGCGTCGCCTACTGGGGCATGGACCAGCTGCCCGGGATCGGCCTGGCGCGCGGTGCGCCGGATATTTCCCTGTTCGACGGGATCTACCTCTCGGCCATGGCCTACAGCACGGTCAGTTTCGGCGACATCTCGCCGTATGGTGCGCTGCGGGTGATGGCCGGGATGGAGGCGATCGCCGGGCTGATGATGATCGCCTGGTCGGCCAGCTTCACCTACCTGGAGATGGCGCGGCTGTGGCAGGGTCGCGGCGACTCGGAGTGAGGCTGCGCCCGCGCGCGCCGGCTCAGCCGCGGCGCGGCTTCAGGCTCTGTACCTTGTAGAAGGTGTGGTCGCCGATGGTGGCCACCTGCAGCGCGCTGCCCCAGGCCGGGTTGGCGATCGCGTGCGCGGCGAAATGGCTGGCGCCCGGCACCACCAGCTTGCGCTGGTCGCGGGGCAGGGCCCAGTTGCGTTCGGAATCCAGCGCCACGCTGACCGCCTCGGTCCAGGCCTGGATGTTGGACAGCCGGGTCTGCGGCGACAGCAGGGTGGGCGCGAATTGCTTGCGCGCGGTCACCACCTGGCACAGGTTGTTGCCCCACAGGCCGCTGTCGCGGCGGCGCAGGGCCACCTCGGCGACGGCCTGCTGGCCCAGCGCGGACTGGTCGCGCGCTTCCAGGTAGACGGTGGTGGACAGGCAGAGCGAGTCTGCGGCCGGCTGCGGCAACACGTGCGACAGCCAGAGGATCCACGCCAGTTTCATGTCGTACTCCTTGCTCCGTTGCGGCGCGGGCGGGGCATCGGTGGAGCGGATGCCGCGCGTTCGCGTCATGGCGTACTGGGGAGGGCGGCTGCTCTATGGCGGCCTTTGCCCGGGCGCGCGGCCCGCATCGGTCGGGATGGGCGGGCGGCGTGCCGGTTTACCTGATCAAGACGCGGGGGCGCGTCCGCTCAGGCCAAAAGTCGGCGCAAGGTAGGGGTCGATTCCACAACGTCAGCTGAACGGGCGGATCGAACTCCTTGATTTCCCGTGAATTTGTTCAGCATTCCGGGGGTCAAAGCGCGGCCGCCAGCCGGCTGCCTTCGTCGATCGCGCGCTTGGCGTCCAGGTCGGCCGCCAGCTTGGCACCGCCGATCAGGTGCACGCGCCGGCCCTGCGCCTGCAGGGCATCGAACAGGTCGCGCCGCGGCTCCTGGCCGGCGCAGACCACCACGTGGTCCACCGCCAGCACCTGCTCGGTGCCCTCCATCCGGATGCGCAGCCCGGCCGCGCCCATCCCGAGGTACTCCACCCCGCCCAGCATCCGCACGCCCTTGGCCTTGAGCGTGGCGCGGTGGATCCAGCCGGTGGTCTTGCCCAGGCGGGCGCCGGGCTTGCCGGGCGAGCGCTGCAGCAGCCACAGCTGGCGCGCCGGCGGCGCGGGTTGCGCCGGCACCAGCCCGCCGACCGCCTCGAAGGTCGGGTCCACGCCCCATTCCCGCATCCAGCGCGCCGGGTCCAGGCTGGGCGAGTGCCCGGCCTCGGCCAGGAACTCGGCCACGTCGAACCCGATCCCGCCGGCACCGATGATGGCGGCGCGGGCGCCGACCGTGACCCGGCCTTCCAGCACGTCGAGGTAGCCAACCACCCGCGGATCGTCGGCGCCGGGGAAGGCCACCCGGCGCGGCGTCACCCCGGTAGCGACGACGACTTCGTCGAACCCCGCCAGATCCGCCGCGGCCACCCGTGCGCCCAGCCGCCGTTCCACCCCGGCGTCCGCCAGGCGATGGTCGAAGTAGCGCAGGGTCTCGTGGAACTCTTCCTTGCCGGGGATGCGCTTGGCCAGGTTGAACTGGCCGCCGATCTCCGTCGCCGCGTCGAACAGCACCACCCGGTGCCCGCGCTCGGCGGCGACGCTGGCGCAGGCGAGGCCGGCGGGCCCGGCACCGACCACCGCGATCGCCTTGGGCGCGGGGGTCGGGCGGTAGTTCAGCTCGGTCTCGGCACCGGCGCGCGGGTTCACCAGGCAGCTGGCGCGCTGGTTCGCGAACACGTGGTCGAGGCAGGCCTGGTTGCAGGCGATGCAGGTGTTGATCGCATGCGCGCGGCCGCTGCGCGCCTTTTCCACCCATTGCGGGTCGGCCAGCAGCGGGCGCGCCATCGACACCAGGTCGGCATGGCCCAGCGCCAGCACGCGCTCGGCCACGTCCGGCATGTTGATGCGGTTGGTCGCCACCAGCGGCAGTGCCACGTGCGGCTTCAGCTTGGCGGTGACCGCGGTGAACGCGGCGCGCGGCACCGAGGTGGCGATGGTGGGGATGCGCGCCTCGTGCCAGCCGATGCCGGTGTTGATCAGGGTCGCGCCGGCGGCCTCGACCGCCCGGGCCTGGGCCACGATGTCGTCCCAGCCGTTGCCGTCTTCCACCAGGTCCAGCAGCGACAGGCGGTAGATCAGGATGAAATCCGGGCCGCAGGCCTCGCGCACCCGGCGCACGGTCTCCACCGCGAAGCGCATCCGCCGCTGCGGGTCCCCGCCCCAGGCGTCGCGGCGGCGGTTGCTGCGCGGCGCGGTGAACTCGTTCAGCAGGTAGCCTTCCGAGCCCATGATCTCCACCCCGTCGTAGCCGGCCTCGCGCGCGTGCGCGGCGGCGCTGGCGAAGTCGCGCAGGGTGCGTTCGATGCCGCGCGGGCTGAGTGCGCGCGGGGTGAACGGATTGATCGGCGCCTTCAGCGCGCTCGGCGCCACCGACAGCGGGTGGTAGGCGTAGCGCCCGGCATGCAGCAGCTGCAGGCAGATCTTGGCGCCGTGCGCGTGCACCGCGGCGGTCACCTGGCGGTGCCGGGGCACGTGCCAGGGCAGGCTCATGCGTCCGGCGAAGGGCTTGAGCCAGCCGCGCAGGTTGGGCGCGAAGCCGCCGGTCACCATCAGCCCGACCCCGCCGGCCGCGCGTTCGGCGAAATAGGCCGCCAGCTTCGGGAAGTCGCGGGCGTGGTCTTCCAGACCCGTGTGCATCGAGCCCATCAGGACCCGGTTGCGCAGGGTGGTGAAGCCGAGGTCGAGCGGAGCGAGCAGGTGCGGGTAGGCGGTCGTCATCGCCAAAGCATACCGCTGCGTATGGGGTGATGCGCATCCCGTCCGCGTGGCCTTCACGTGTTTTGCAAGCGCCTGAAGTTATGTTAGTGTTAACCCGCTTTCGCCTGCCCATCGGGCCCGAAGCGGGTGGTGTGCGGACACAACCGATACACAGCAACACCAACACCTTTGCGTCGCAAGTTTCTTTACTGAATCAAGGAGCTGAAGCATGAACAAGAAACTCCTCTGCGCTGCCCTGCTGGGTGGTCTGGGTCTGGCGCAGGCCGCGTCTGCCCAGGAGTTCGATGATCGCTGGTACGTGTCGGGTTCGACCGGCGTGAATTTCCAGGACAAGGATCGCGGCACCCAGGATTCGATGTTCGGCACCCTCGGGTTCGGCAAGTTCCTGACCCCGCGCGTGTCGCTGGACACCGAGCTGAACTACCAGAATCCGGACAAGACCATCAATCCGAATTACAACTGGAGCCAGTACGGCGTCTCGCTGGATGCGCGCTATCACTTCCGTGATGCGGGCGCCAAGATGTGGCCTTACCTGCGCGGCGGTCTGGGCTGGCAGCGCCATGAAGAAGAGTACAACGCTTCCCCGCTGCCGAATCCCGGTCGCCACAAGGCTTCGAACCTGGCAGTGAATGTGGGCGCCGGCCTGCAGTTCGATTTTGGTCGCATGAACCTGCGCACCGAGCTCGGGGCCCGGGTGGACTTCGATGACCAGCAGGCCCGCATCGGCAACCAGCAGAATCAGTTCGTCGACGGTCTCCTGTCGATCGGCATGACCTATGCGCTCGGCCCGGATCCGGTCGCCCCGGTTGCCCCGGCCCCGGCTCCGGAGCCGGCGAAGACCTGCGCAGACATGGATGACGACGGCGACGGCGTCAACAACTGCAACGACAAGTGCCCGAACTCGCAACCCGGCCAGACCATCGGTCCGGATGGTTGCC
>JBKBXH010000144.1:0-4388 GCA_046313655.1 Thermomonas sp.
GCGTCGAGCCTGTCGGCATCGCCGGCGCGCCACCATGCGTGCAGGTCCTGCAGCTGGCGCGCGGCCTTCTGCGGGTCGGCCAGGAATTCGTCCAGCCCCTGCACCTGCTCGGCATACGGCACGCCGTCCATCGCCTGCAGCTGGGCATCCACGGTCTCCAGCCCCGCCACGGGCTTGCCGGCCTGCGCCGCGCGGCCCATCAGGTAGCGGTCCAGGCCGAGGTCCGCACGCAGGCCCAGCGCCTGGGTGATGCCCAGGGTCAGACCCAGGTTCACCGCCCACGGCTCGCTGTGCTCCAGCGCCTGCAGGCTGCCGCCGCTGGCGCCCACCAGCAGCCCCAGCTTGTCGAGCGTGGGCTTGGGCAGCACCGCGCTGAGGGTCTTGCCGTCGCTGTAGGCCATGTACTTGCGCATCGCCGCGAGGGTGTCGGGCGAGGTCATCGCGGCGGGATCGACTTCGAACAGCAGCGCGGCGCTGTCGTCGAACGCGCGCTCCACCTCCGCCGGCAGCGGGTAGTCGTCGGCCTTGAGCAGGTGGAACGAGCCCAGCAGGTACACCGCGCTGTCGGCGTCGGACACCTTCCACAGCAGCGGGTGATACGCCGCTGCCGGCGCGTCGGCCCGCGAGATCGGGGCCAGCAGGGCCAGGCACAGCAGGACGAAGAGGCGCAGGTTCATGCGGCGGGCTCGCTGAAGGGCGACGGCGCGGAGGGCGCGGGCTTGCGGTAGGCCTTCTCGCCCGCTTCCACCCGCAGGTTCAGGCGGTTCTCGGGCGGCGGCAGCGGGCAGGTGGCGAACAGGGTGAACGCGCACGGCGGGTTGTAGGCGCGGTTGAAGTCCAGCAGTACGCGGCCCTGCGCATCCGGCAGCGGCGCGTCCAGGAAGCGGCCGGCGCCATAGCTGCCATGGCCGCTGGTGCGGTCGGCGAACACCACGAACAAAGTGCCCTCGCCTTCGTCCAGCGCCTCCAGCCGGTAGCGGCTGCCGTTGCGGGTGAACTCCAGCACGCCGGGGTTGGGGATGTTCTCGGTGGTGCCGATGATGTTCACCACCGGCAGCGTCTTGCCGGGCGGATGCGGGATGAAGCGTGCCGGCAGGATCCAGCCATTGCCGCCCGGCCAGTACTCGAGGCCGGTGAAGCGCAGGCGGGTATCGGCGTCTGCATGCTTCACCCGCAGCGCCAGCCGGCCGCCGCGCAGGATCACGCTGGCCTGGCCCTTGCCGTCGTCGAATCCGACGATGCTGGCACCGCCGGGATCGGCATCGCTGCGCAGCTCGCCGCCGTGGGCGGGAGCGCCGTCGATGGTCACCGCGGCATCCGCCACGAAGCGCACCTTGCCGGCGCGCACCGTGAATACGCCCAGGTGCGCTGGCCCCAGCGCGAGCCGGATGCCGTTATCGGCCGCGCTGCCCACCCGGTGCGTGCCCGGCTCCAGCCAGTGCAGCCCGACCAGGCTGGTCCAGCCGTCGGGCCGGGTCAGGTCGGCCAGCCGCTGCGTGCGCCAGGCCTGCTCGGAGGCCTCGAAGGCGGCCTGCGCCTTCGCCCTGGCGGCCAGCGCCGCCGCGCTGGGGCCGCTGTCGCGATTGCACGCGGCCAGCAGCGCCACCGCCAGCAGGATCAGCGGCCGCGCAGGAACCATTTGTCCATCTCCGCAAGCGAGAAACGCGTCCAGGTGGGACGGCCGTGGTTGCATTGGCCGGAGCGCTCGGTGGCCTCCATCTGGCGCAGCAGGGCGTTCATCTCCGGAATCGTGAGCCGGCGGTTGGCGCGCACCGCGCCGTGGCAGGCCATGGTCGCCAGCAGCGCGTCGCGGGTTTCGGCCACGCGGCGGGTGCTGCCGTGCTCGCGCAGGTCGGCGAGCACGTCGCGCAGCAGCGCCTCCACGTCGCCGTGCGCCAGCAACGCCGGCACGCTGCGCAGCAGCAGCGACTGCGGGCCGCTGCGCTGCACCTCGAAGCCCAGCTGCGCCAGCGTGTCCGCCTCGCGCTCGGCCACGTCGGCCTCGCGTTCGGACACCGCCAGGCTGGCGGGCACCAGCAGCGGCTGCGTGCGCAGGCCTTCGCCGTCGTGCGCGGCCTTCAGCTTTTCGTAGCCGATGCGCTCGTGCGCGGCGTGCATGTCTACCACGATCAGGCCATCGGCGTTCTCCGCCAGGATGTAGATGCCGTGCAGCTGGGCGACGGCGAAGCCCAGCGGCGGCATGCCGCCCGGCGCATCCTCCGGCATCGGCATCGCGGTCGCCATCGGCATCGGCATCGGCGATGCGCCGTTGCGTGACGCATACAGCGCGGCGTAAGCCGCGGGCGCATCGGCCACGCGCAGGCCGATCGCCTGCTGCTGCGGCGCGAATGCCGGCGCCCCGGATGTGGCATGCCCGCCGCCACCCGCCACCGGCGCGTGCGCAGGCAGCGCTCCGGGCGTGGCCGCGGAGGGCGGCGCAGGCGTGGCGCCGGCGCGGGTCTCCGCCAGCGCGGCGTGCAGCGTGCGATAGACGAAATCGTGCACCAGGCGTGCTTCGCGGAAGCGCACCTCGTGCTTGGCCGGGTGCACGTTCACGTCCACCCCGCGCGGGTCGAGTTCGAGGAACAGCACGTAGGCCGGGTGGCGGCCGTGGAACAGCACGTCGCTGTAGGCCTGCCGCACCGCGTGGGCGACATTGCGGTCGCGCACGCTGCGGCCGTTGACGTACAGGTACTGCTGGTCGGCGCTGGCGCGGTTGTAGGCCGGCTGCGCGATCCAGCCGTGCAGGCGCATGCCGGCGCCGGCGTGGTCCACCCGCAGCGCGTTGCGCGCGAACTCCTCGCCCAGCGCCTCGTGCAGGCGCACGTCGCTGAGCAGGTGGCCTTCGCCCTTCCAGCGCCGCGACGGCTTGCCGTTGTGGCTGACCCGGATCTCCACGTCGGGCCGCGCCAGCGCCAGCGTGCGCAGCCAATCCTCGATGTGCCCCAGCTCGGTGCGCTCGGCGCGCAGGAACTTGCGGCGTGCGGGGACGTTGAAGAACAGGTCGCGCACTTCCACCGTGGTGCCGGGCGGATGTGCCTGCGGCACCACCTCGCCGTGGCGGCCGCCATCGATGCGCAGCTCGGCGCCGTGGTCGGCATCCGGCCGGCGCGACACCAGCCGGAAGCGGCTGACCGAGGCGACCGACGGCAGCGCCTCGCCGCGGAAGCCCAGCGTGGCCACCGCCTCCAGGTCGTCGATCGAGGCGATCTTGCTGGTGGCATGCCGGCTGACCGCCAGCGGCAGTTCCTCCGGTGCGATCCCGCCGCCGTCGTCGCGGATGCGGATCAGGCGGATGCCGCCGTCCTCGAGGTCGATGTCGATGCGGCGGGCTCCGGCATCGAGCGCGTTCTCGACCAGCTCCTTCACCACGGAGGCGGGCCGCGCGACGACCTCGCCGGCGGCGATCTGGTTGATGAGGGTGTCGGGAAGCTGGCGGATCGTCATTGGCGGATGCTCACCCGCCAAGTGTAGCCGCTGGCGCTCAGCGGCTGCCGCCGATGCCGCTGCGCACCGGCGCGTCCGCCTGCGCCGACTGCGCGGCCTGCGCGCGCGCGGCGTACAGCGTGCCCGGCGGCGGCTGGCGCGAGAAATAGGTGTCCACGCCGTCCAGGATGGCGCGCGCCAGGGTGCGCTGGAACGCCGGGTCGGTGAGCCGCTTTTCTTCCTCCGGATTGGAGATGAAGGCGGTTTCCACCAGCATCGCCGGCATCTTGTCGGAGGTGCGCAGCACCGCGAAGTTCGCGCGCTCGATGTCCGGCTTGTGGTTGTTGCCAACCCGCTTCAGCCCGCCCAGCACGTGCTGGGCCGCGTCCTCCGAAGCCTTCATGTTGCCGCTCTGGGTGAGGTCCAGCAGCACCGAGGTCAGGGTGTTGTCGGCCACCCGCACGCGCGCGCCGCCGATCACGTCGGCCGCGTTTTCCTTGTCGGCCAGCCAGCGCGCGCGCTGCGAGGACGCGCCGCGGGTGGACAGGATGTACACCGACGATCCGCGCGCGCCGCGGTTCTCGGCGGCGTCGGCGTGGATCGAGATGAAGATGTCGGCCTTGTTGGCGCTGGCGCGGCGGGCGCGGTATTCCAGCGGGATGAACACGTCGCTGTCGCGGGTGAGGTAGGCCTTCAGTCCCGGGGTGGCGTTCACCTGGCGCGCCAGCTCGCGCGCGATCGCCAAGGTGACATCCTTCTCGCGGGTGCCGCCGGGGCCGTGCGCACCGGGGTCCTGCCCGCCGTGGCCGGCATCGATGGCCACCACCAGCGGCCGCATCCCCGCCTGCAGCGCCGGACGCGGAGGCGGCGGCAGCGGCGGATCGGCCGGCGCGGGAGTGGCGTCGGCCGCGGCGGGGGCCGACGCGGAGGTGGCAGCGAGGGCAGGCGCCGCAGGCGTCGGG
>JBKBXH010000145.1:0-4382 GCA_046313655.1 Thermomonas sp.
AACACCAGCGCCACCGGCCCGCTGGCGGTGGCGGCCACGGCGCGGGCCGCAGCCTCGCGCGGGTGCAGCGGCTCCAGCTGCACGCGGCGGCTGCGCGCGGTAGCGCCCAGCACCCAGCGGCAATCGGCCACCGCCTCGGCCAGGCTGGCGAATACCGGCGCGGCCTCGACCAAGTCGTCGGCACCGGCGGCCATGGCCTGGGTGTCGCGGTCGGGCGCCTTTTCCGGCGCCACCAGCACCAGCCGCGACAGCCCCATGGTCTTCATCGCCCGCGCCGCGGAGCCGATGTTGCCGGGATGCTGGGTACCGACCAGCACGATGCGCAGGCGGTCGGCGGCGGTGCCCGGCGCGGCCGCTTCGTTCGGATTGGATGGTGCATTCATGCGCGAATGGTAAACTGCGCGGCCCCGGCCCTGCGCCGGGACTGTTCTTTTCCGCCGCCGTCCCCTTCCCTCACTCCCGTCGAGGCGTCTTCGCCATGCAAAAACCCGTCGTCAACGTCATGGTCAAGGCGGCCCGCGCGGCCGGCGGCGTGCTCCTGCGCAACATGAACCGGCTCGATGCGATCAACGTGATCGAGAAGGACCGCCTGGACTACGCCAGCGAAGTGGACGAGCAGGCCGAGCGGGCCGCGGTCAAGGAACTGCGTCGCGCCTACCCGGACGCGGCGTTCCTGGGCGAGGAAGGCGGCAGCCACGGCGGCCGCGGCGGCGCGCTGTTCGTGATCGACCCGCTGGACGGCACCAGCAACTACCTGCACGGGCTGCCGCACTGGTGCGTCTCGATCGCGCTGGTCGAGCACGGCGAGCCGCAGCACGCGGTGGTGTTCGACCCGCTGCGCAACGAGCTGTTCACCGCCAGCCGCGGCAGCGGCGCGGTGCTCAACGACCGCCGCATCCGCGTCTCCGAGCGCAAGGACCTGTCCGGCGCGCTGCTGGCGACCGGCTTCCCGCCGCGCGAGCGCGAGCGTGCACCGGCGCAGCTGGAGTGCGTGCGCGAGCTGCTACGCAGCATCGAGGACATCCGCCGCACCGGCTCGGCCGCACTGGACCTGGCGTACGTCGCCTGCGGCCGCTTCGACGGCTACTTCGAATCCGGGGTGAAGCCGTGGGACATCGCCGCCGGCGTGCTGCTGGTGCGCGAGGCTGGCGGCCGCGTCTGCGACTTCCGCGGCGGCAACACCGGGCCGCTGGACACCCGCGGCATCCACGGGCGCGCGCTGCTGGCCGGCAACCAGAAGCTCAGCGCGGAGCTGCAGAAGGTGATCGTGCAGTCCGGCTACGCCGCCGCGGTCGGCTGACCGCCGCGCAACCCCGCCACCGGTCGCGTCGCCGGGGCGTGCATGCAAAAGGCCGCGCAGTGCGCGGCCTTTTGCGTTGCGTGCCTGCGGCGGGCCGCGGCGGCCAGGGCCAGTGGATCAGGGCCGGCGCGCCAGCTCGGCGTGATCCTTGGCCTTCGGCATCAGGTCCTGCTTGGAGACCTTGAACGGGCCGATGGTGAGCATCGGCACCGCCACGATCACCGAGGAGACCACCACGATCACCGCGCCGATCATGTGGGTCTCGGCCAGCCCCTGCATCGAGGTGCCGCCGTACAGGTACCGCGCCAGTGCCGACAGGAAGAACATCACCGCGGTGATGACGGTGCGCGACAGGGTCTGGTTGATCGAGCGGTTCAGCACTTCCAGCGGCTCCACCCGCAGGCTGCGGAAGTTCTCGCGCACGCGGTCGAACACCACGATGATGTCGTTGATCGCGAAGCCCATCACCGACAGCAGGCCGGCCAGCACGGTCAGGTCGAACTCGCGCCCCACCAGCGACATGTAGGCGATGGTGAGGATCAGGTCGAAGAACGCGGTGATGCTGGCCACCATCGCGAACTTGAACTCGAAGCGCGCGGCGATGTAGACCAGGAACCCGACCAGCATGAACAGGGTCGCATACACGCCGTTCATGGCCAGGTCGCGGCCGACCTGCGGGCCGACGAACTCGCCCGGCTGCACGCTGGCCGGGTTGTCGGGGGTGTTGACCGCGGCCAGCACCTGGTCGGCGATTTTCTGCGCGGCGTCGGCGGCGTTGTTGTGCTCGGCGTCCGGCTGCAGGCGAACCATCACGTCGCTGCCGCCGCCCACGGTCTGCACCTGGGTGTTGTGCAGGCCGGCTGCAGACAGGCGCGCGCGCACCTGCTCCACGTCCACCGGGTGCGCGAAGTGGGTGCGCACCATGGTGCCGCCGGTGAACTCCAGCGCGTAGTTGAAGCCCTTCAGGCCGATGATGGCGACCGAGGCGACCAGCAGCACCAGCATCAGCGCCAGCACCGGGTAGCGATGGCGCATGAAGTCGATCTTGGTGTCGTTCGGGACGATGTGCAGCGGAAACAGTTTCATGGGTGGATTCTCTCTTCCCGTCAGATCGCCACGGACTGCAGCTTCTTGCGACGGCCGTAGATCAGGGTGGCCAGCGCGCGCGACACGGTGATCGCGGTGAACATCGAGGCGAAGATGCCGATGATCATGGTCAGCGCGAAGCCCTTCAGCGGGCCGGTGCCGAACGCGTACAGCGCGATGCCCACGATCAGGCCGGTCAGGTTGGCGTCCATGATGGTGTGCGAGGCGCGGTCATAGCCCATCGCGATCGCGGCCTTGGCCGGGATGCCCAGCCGCAGCTCCTCGCGGATGCGCTCATTGATCAGCACGTTGGCGTCCACCGACAGGCCGACCGACAGCGCCAGGCCGGCGAAGCCCGGCAGGGTCATGGTGGCGCCGAACTTCGACATCACCGCGACCACGATCACCAGGTTGAACAGCAGCGCGACCGAGGTAATCAGGCCGAACATGCGGTAGTAGATGCCGAAGAACACCAGGGTGAACACGAACGAGAACACCACGGCCTTGATGCCGCGGGCCACGTTCTCCGCGCCCAGGCTGGGGCCGATCACGTACTCCTCGACGAAGTCCATCGGCGCCGCCAGCGAGCCGGCGCGCAGCAGCTTGGACAGGTTCTCGGCCTCGGCGCGCTCCAGGCCGGTGGTCTGGAACTGCTTGCCGAACACGCCCTGGATGTTGGCCACGGAGATCACTTCCTCCTTGACCTTGAAGCTGCGCACTTCCTTGCCGTCCACCATCGTGACCTGCGGGATGCGCTCGGTGTACACCACCGCCATCGGCTTGCCGACGTTGGCGCTGGTGAAGTCGAACATGCGCTGGCCGCCGACGCCGTTGAGGGTGACGCTGACCGCCGGCATGCCGTTCTGGTCGG
Organism: Thermomonas sp.; assembly: GCA_046313655.1. Taxonomy (GTDB): domain Bacteria; phylum Pseudomonadota; class Gammaproteobacteria; order Xanthomonadales; family Xanthomonadaceae; genus Thermomonas. Next base: position 3,258 of record JBKBXH010000145.1, read on the forward strand.
TGGCCACGGTGGCCGCCACCATCTGGTCGCCGGTCACGATCACGCGCTTGTTGAGCAGGATCGGGCGCCCGGCGCGGTCGCGGTAGAGCTTGGCCTCGGGCGGGATGCGGCCGGTGTCGGCGGCTTCCTGCGCGTTGCCGTCCACCACCGCGCGGTATTCCAGAGTGGCGGTGGCGCCGATCATGCGCTTGGCCTCGGCGGTGTCCTGCACGCCGGGCAGCTCGACCACGATGCGGTCGTCGCCCTGACGCTGGATGATCGGCTCGGCCACGCCCAGTTCGTTGACGCGGTTGCGCAGGGTGGTCAGGTTCTGCTCGATCGCGCTGGAGGCGATCTGCTGCATCTCGGCCTGCGGCACGCCGACCACGATCCCGGCGGCATCGCTGGAATAGGTCAGGGTCGGCTGCGCCTTCACCAGCGCGGCTCGCGCCTTGGCGGCATCCTCGGGGTTGGCCAGCACCACGCGCAGCGAATCGTTGCCGCTGCGCTCCACCGAGCGGTAGGCCACGCGGGCGTCGCGCAAGGTGGTGCGGATGTCGTCGGCGAACGCGTCGAAGCGCTTGTCCACCGCCGCCTTCTTGTCCACCTGCAGGGCGAAGTGCACGCCGCCCACCAGGTCCAGGCCCAGCACCATCGGGTGCCCGCCCAGCCGGCCCAGCCAGCCCGGTACGGTGGAGGCCAGGTTCAGCGCCACCGTGTAGCCATCGCCCACCTTCTCGCGGATCGCGTTGTTGGCGGCGGTCTGGTCGTTCAGCGAGTTCAGGCGCACCACCAGGTTGTCGCCCTCCTTCGCGATCGCCTTCGGCGTCACCTTGGCGTCGGCCAGGATCTGCACCACCTTCGACTTCAAGGCGTCGTCGATCTGCGCACCGCGGTTGGCGGTGATCTGCACGGACGGGTCCTTCTGGTAGATGTTGGGCAGCGCGTACAGCACGCTCAGCGCCAGCACCAGGAGGATGACGAAGTACTTCCAACGCGGGAATTCAAGCATTGCTCAGATCCTGCACGACGCCGGCGGGGCGCCGGGTCTGGACGGACGGGAGGATGGCGGCTCAGGCCGACTTCAACGTGCCCTTGGGCAACACGCTGGCGATCGCGCCGCGCTGCACGCGCAGTTCGACGCCG
>JBKBXH010000146.1:0-4369 GCA_046313655.1 Thermomonas sp.
CCAGCGCCAGCAGGACGACGGCGGCGACACGGATCGGCAAGGGCATGCGCGGGACTCCCGGAAAACGAAGACGCACCGGATTGTGGCCCGGTGCGTCTGAATCGTGCAAAAGCGGTGGGGTCGCCGCGCGCGCTGGACGCGGCGACCGGCCGGGGCTTACTGCTTCGCCACCGGCTTGCCGTCGGCGTCGATCACCGTCACCTCGCCCAGGTTGAGCGCACGCACCGGGGCCTCGGTCTTGGACAGATCTCCCACCACCACCCAGGTCAGGCCGCTGGGGTCCAGGATCTTGGCGGCGGCGTTCACCTGCGCCGGGGTCATCGCCTCGATCTGCGCCTTGCGCTGGAACACGTAGTCGTCGGGACGGCCGTACAGCGCATTGCTGGCGATGGTGTTCATCACCGAGGCGGCGGTCTCATAGGCACCGGGCAGGGTCAGGGTGAGCACCTTCTCCATGCCCTCCACTTCCTCGGCGCTGGCCGGGCGCTGGCCACCGGCGTACTCGGCGATCTCGCGCTGCATCTCCGCGGCCGCCTCGCCGGTCTTGTCGATCTGCACCGGGGCCGAGGCGGTCCACAGGCGCTGGCCGACCGCGCCGCCGGCGCCGCTGCGGGCACCGTAGGACCAGTGCTTGTCCTCGCGCAGGTTCATGTTCAGGCGCGCGGTGAAATCGCCGCCGATCACCATGTTGGCCATGTCGTACTCGACCGTCCTGGGGTCGGTGCTGGATGGCAGCAGCTTGGCCGCGACGATGTTGGCCTGCACCGCGCCCGGCTGGTCCACCAGGAACACCCGCGGCTTGGCCTGCGCCTGCACCTGCGGGATGGCCGGGGCGGCGGGCGCGCCGGGGGCAGCCGTCCAGTCACCGAACGCCTTTTCCAGCAGCGGCAGGATTTCCGGCAGGGTGGTGTCGCCCACCACCACCAGGGTGGCGTCCTGCGGGCGCAGGGCGGTGTCGTGCCAGCGCTGGATGTCGGCGCGGGTCAGGGCCGCGATCCCGGCCTCGGTGCCGCTGCGCGGCGCCGCGTAGGGATGCCCGGCGCCGTACACCAGGCCGGGCAGCACGCGCTGCACGATCCCGTTCGGGCTGGCCTTCTCCTGCTTGATGCCGGCGATCCACTGGCCGCGCACGCGGTCGATGTCGGCCTGCGCGAAGCGCGGCTTGCGCAGCATGTCGGCATACAGCGCCAGCGACGGGGCGAGGTTCTGCTTCAGCGCCGACAGGTAGGCGCTGCTGCCGTCCTGGCCGGCGCTGGCGCCCAACTGCGCGCCCAGCGCCTCGGCGCGGTCAGCGAAGGCCAGCGCATCGAGATCACCGGCACCCTCGTCCAGCAGGCCGGCCGCGAAGCTGGCCACGCCGGGCGCACTGGCGGCGGCGCCGCCGCGGAACTCGTAGCTCATCTGCACCACCGGCACGTCGTGGCGCTCGGCCAGGATCACCTGGGTGCCGTTGCGCAGGGTGGCGTGCTGCTGGCGGGGGAACTTCAGGTCGGGGAAGCTGGCCGGCATCGGCACCCCGGCCTTGCGGTCCACCGTGCCCGGCAGGGTCTTGTACTTGGGGTCCGGCTTGGGGGTCTTGAACGGGGCCGGGGTGACGGTGGGGTCTTCCGCCAGCGCGACCCGCTTGCCGGGGTTCACCACCAGGGTATGGCTGCCCTTGCCCGCGCCCAGCCAGGCATTGCCAGTGGCGCGCAGGTTGGCCGGGGTCACCGCGGCCAGGGTCTTGAGGCTGTCGCGGAAGCAGCCTGGGTTGCCGGTGTACACCGCGCACTCGGCCAGCGCGTCGGCCTTGCCGCCGAACCCGCCGATGCGCTCGATGCCGCGGATCCAGCCGGCCTCGAGGGTGGTGCGCGCGCGCGCCACTTCGTCCGCGCTTGGGCCGTCCTTGAGCAGCCGCTTCAGCTCCTCGTCGATCGCCGCCTCCACCTTGGCCACGTCCACGCCCTGCTTGACCGCGGCGGTGATCATGAAGGTGCTGCTGAGCTGCGAGCCGTAGGCGCCGGCGCTGATGTTGTCCACCAGCTTGTCCTGGTGCACCAGCCGGCGGTCGAGGCGCGAGGCCTTGCCGCCGCCGAGGATGCGCGCCAGCACCTGCAGGCGGTCGAGGTCGGGCTGGCCGTACTCGGCCACGTTCCACACGCGGTAGATGCGCGACTGCGGCACGTTGTCAGTCATCTCGCTGCGGGTGTCGGCGGTGTGCGCGGCGACGTCCACCTTGGGCTGGGCCATGGTCGGGCCGGCCGGGATGTCGCCGAAGTACTTCGCCACCTTTTTCTTCGCGGTGGCGAGGTCGATGTCGCCGGCCAGCACCAGCACCGCGTTGTTGGGGCCGTACCAGGTGCGGAACCAGGTCTTCACGTCCTCCAGCGAGGCCGCGTTGAGGTCGTTCATCGAACCGATGGTGCTGTGGTGGTACGGGTGGCTGGCCGGGTACATGGTCTTGCCCAGCACGTCCCAGACCTGGCCATAGGGCTGGTTCTCACCCTGGCGCTTCTCGTTCTGGACCACGCCGCGCTGCTCGTCCAGGGTCTTCTGGTCGATCGCGCCGAGCAGGTGGCCCATGCGGTCGGACTCCATCCACAGCGCGGTGTCGAGCGCGGTGGTCGGCACGTTCTCGAAGTAGTTGGTGCGGTCGGAGTTGGTGGTGCCGTTCTGGTTGGTGGCGCCAATCGCCTTGAACGGGGTGAAGAACTCGCCCGGCGCGTTCTCGCTGCCGTTGAACATCAGGTGCTCGAACAGGTGCGCGAAGCCGGTGCGGCCGGCCGGCTCGTCCTTGCTGCCCACGTGGTACCAGATGTTGACCGCGACGATCGGGGCCTTGCGGTCGGTATGCACGATCACGCGCAGGCCGTTGGGCAGGGTGAAGGTCTCGTACGGGATATCGACCGAGGCGGCGGTGGCGGCAGCGGTGGCGGCAGCGGCGGCGCGCGCCGACGGCGCATAGCCGCCGATCGGCAAGGTGGCGGCCAGGGCAAGCGCCAGCACGGCGGGACGGAACACGGACATCGACGACTCCTTCGGGTTCTGGCGGGGGCGGCTCCGGCGCGGGCCCGGAACGGCGAGTTCCTGATCATAGCCGCCACCCCGGCGGCCTACACTAGGCCGAAAGCCACCCGGAGACCCCCCGCCATGCCCCACACCGTCCTCGTCACCGGCGCCAACCGCGGCCTCGGGCTGGAATTCACGCGCCAGCTGCTGGCACGCGGCGACGCCGTGATCGCCACCTGCCGCCAGCCCGCGCAGGCGACGGCGCTGCAGGCGCTGGGCGCGGCGCATCCGGGCCGGCTGCGGGTGCTGGCGCTGGACGTGGCCAGCGAGGCCGCGCGCGCGCAGTTCACGGCGGCGCTGGAGCACACCCTCGCCGGCGCGGCGCTGGACCTGCTGGTGAACAACGCCGGCGTGCTGCACTCGGGCGAGCGCTTCGGGCAGGTGACCCAGGCCGCGCTGGAGGAGAGCCTGCGCACCAACGCGATCGGCCCGTTCCTGCTGGTGCAGGCGCTGACCGCGCACCTGCGCGACGGCGCTACCATCGCCAACCTGACCTCGCAGCTCGGCTCGATCGCGCGCGTCACCCGCTTCGGCACCCCCAGCTACTGCGCCGGCAAGGCCGCGCAGAACATGCTGGGCGTGCAGCTCGCGCAGGCGTTGGCGCCGCGCGGCATCGTGGTGCTGCAGCTGCACCCGGGCTGGGTACAGACCGACATGGGCGGGCCGCAGGCGCCGCTGGCGGCCGGCGAGGCGGTGGCCGGGCTGCTGCAGGTGATCGACCGCGCCACGCCGGTGCAGTCCGGCGGCTTCCTCGACTGGCGCGGCGAGCCCCTGCCGTGGTGATGCCGCGGGGCTCCCGCCACATGCCTTCGCCCACCCTGCCCGCCACCCCGCTGCCGCCCAGCGCGGCGCGCCAGGACGGAACCAGCGCCTGATGCTGCACGTCATCCTGCATCGCCCGGAAATCCCGCCGAACACCGGCAACGTCATCCGCCTGTGCGCCAACACCGGCGCGCAGCTGCACCTGGTGCGCCCGCTCGGCTTCGACCTCGATGATCGCCAGCTCAAGCGCGCCGGGCTGGACTACCACGAGTACGCACGGATGCGCGTGCACGACGACCTCGATGCCGCGCTGGCCGCGATCGCCGCCGAATCCGGCGCGCCGCCGCGGGTGTTCGCGCTGTCCACCCGCGGCCGCGTGCGCCACGACACGCCGGCCTACCGCGACGACGACGTGTTCCTGTTCGGCAGCGAGACCGCCGGGTTGCCGCCGGCGGTGCTGGAGGCGATCCCCGAGGCGCAGCGGCTGCGCCTGCCGATGCGCCCGCACAACCGCAGCCTCAACCTGTCGAACGCGGTGGCGGTGATGGTGTTCGAAGCC
>JBKBXH010000147.1:0-4361 GCA_046313655.1 Thermomonas sp.
GAAGGCGACGGCGCGCGACGGCAGGTGCAGGGTGCCGTCCTGCAGGTGGCCCGCCTCCGGGCCGGGAACCGCAAGCAGCTCGCCGGCGGCGAACGCCGGCCATGCCACCGGCGCGGGCGACAGGTTGAAGACCGCCAGCAGGCGCTGGCCGGCGTGCTCGCGCACGAACGCCAGCAGCGGCGGCGGCGCATCCAGGAAGCGGATGCCGCCTTCCACCAGCGCCGGCTGGCCGCGCCGCCACTGCAGGAAGGCGCGGGTGGCGTGCAGCACCGAATGCGGGTCGCGCTCCTGCGCGGCCACGCTGCGCGCGCGGTGGGCCTCGGGGATCGGCAACCACGGCGTGCCGGTGGTGAAGCCGGCGTGTGCGCCGGCGTCCCAGGGCATCGGCGTGCGGCAGCCGTCGCGGCCCTTGAAGTTCGGCCAGAACGTCTTGCCGTACGGGTCCTGCAGCGCCTCGAACGGCACCTCGGCCTCGGGCAGGCCCAGTTCCTCGCCCTGGTACAGGCAGACGCTGCCGCGCAGGCAGCACACCAGCGCCACCAGCTGCCGCGCCAGCGCGTCGTCGCCGGCTTCCGGCGCGCCGCCGCCCCAGCGCGTCACCGCGCGCTGCACGTCGTGGTTGGAGATCGCCCAGCACGGCCAGCCCGCGCCCAGCTTCGCTTCCAGCGCCTCCACCGTGGACCGGATGTAGGCCGGGCTGGCGTCCTCGGTCAGCAGCTCGAAGCTGTAGCCCATGTGCAGGCGGCCGGGCGCGCAGTACTCGGCCATGGTCGCCAGCGAATCCTCGGAGGAAATCTCGCCCAGCGCGCCCACGTCCGGGTAGCGGTCCATCAGCGCGCGCAGGTCGTGCAGGAAGCCGAGGTTCTCCGGCTGGGTGTTGTTGTACCAGTGGTACTGGAAGGCGTACGGGTTGTCGGGGCTGAACCCGCGCCCGGTGCGCAGTTCCGCAGGCTTGGGCGGGTTGTCGCGCAGCTGGGCGTCGTGGAAGCAGAAGTTGATCGCGTCCAGGCGCAGGCCGTCCACCCCGCGGTCGAGCCAGAACTTCACGTTGTCCAGCTGCGCCGCGCGCACCTGCGGGTTGTGGAAGTTGAGGTCCGGCTGCGAGGGCAGGAAGTTGTGCAGGTAGTACTGGCCGCGCCGCGGCTCCCACTGCCAGGCCACGCCGCCGAACAGCGACAGCCAGTTGTTGGGTGGGCTGCCGTCGGGCTTGGCGTCGGCCCACACGAACCAGTCGGCCTTCGGGTTGTCGCGGCTCTGGCGGCTTTCCTGGAACCAGGCGTGGCGGTCGGAGCAATGGCTCAGGACCTGGTCGATCATCACCTTCAGGCCCAGCGCGTGGGCCTTGGCCAGCACGCGGTCGAAATCGGCCAGGGTGCCGAAGATCGGATCGACGTCGCGGTAGTCGGCGATGTCGTAGCCGAAGTCGGCCATTGGCGAGGTGAAGAACGGCGAGATCCAGATCGCGTCCACCCCGAGGCTGGCGATGTGGTCCAGGCGCGCCAGCAGGCCGGGCAGGTCGCCCACGCCGTCGCCGTCGCTGTCGAGGTAGCTGCGCGGATACACCTGGTAGATCACCGCGCCGCGCCACCAATTGCCTGCTGCCATCCCTGCGTCCCCGCTGTCGTCGTCCCGGACTATGCCGCCTCGGCCGCGCGCTTGCGGCCCTCGGGCGGCGTGAATACGTTTACAGGCCTGCCACCCCGGCGCCTGCGCTATATGTACGCGGCTGCCGCGTACGGGTGGCAACGACGCTACCGCCACCGGGGACGCCATGCACGCAGCGATCGCAAAGGACAAACCGCAGCTCTCGTTCTGGCAGATCTGGAACATGTGCTTCGGCTTCCTCGGCATCCAGTTCGGGTTCGCGCTGCAGAACGCCAACGTCAGCCGAATCTTCCAGACCCTGGGCGCGGACATGGACGCGCTGCCGGGGCTGTGGATCGCCGCGCCGCTGACCGGCTTGCTGGTGCAGCCGGTGATCGGCTACCTCTCCGACCGCACCTGGACCGGCCTCGGCCGCCGCCGCCCCTATTTCCTCGCTGGCGCCCTGCTCGCCTCGCTGGCGCTGGTGTTCATGCCGGCATCGCCGACCCTGTGGGTGGCCGCCGGCCTGCTGTGGGTGCTGGACGCCTCGATCAACGTGTCGATGGAGCCCTTCCGCGCCTTCGTCGGCGACCAGCTGCCGATGTCGCAGCGCGCCAAGGGCTATGCGATGCAGAGCTTCTTCATCGGCATCGGCTCGGTGGTCGCCAGCCTGCTGCCGTGGCTGCTGGAGAAGGCCGGGGTGGCGAACACCGCCGGCCCCGGCCAGGTGCCGGACACCGTGCGTTATGCCTTCCACGCCGGCGCGGTGGTGCTGGTCGGCGCGATCCTGTGGACGGTGCTGCGCACCCGCGAATACCCGCCCGAGCAGTTGCACGCGTTCGACCAGGCACCGCCGCTGGACCGCGCGCCGTTGGACCGCGCGCGCGCCACCCGCTTCGGCCTGCTGTGGCTGGCGATCGGCGCGCTGGGCCTGGCCGGCGTGGCCTGGCAGGAGCTGCCGCGCGAGCTGTACCTGCTGGGCGCGCTGCTGGCCGCCTACGGCGTGGCGCTGCTGGCGCTGACCGTGGTCGGCCGCGACAACGGCTTCGCCCAGGTGATGGGCGACATCTACGCGATGCCGCTGGCGATGCGGCGGCTGGCGGTGGTCCAGTTCTTCTCGTGGTTCGCGCTGTTCGCGATGTGGATCTACACCACCGCGGCGGTGACCCGGGTGTACTACGGCACCGCCGACACCGCGTCCGCCGCCTACAACAGCGGCGCCAACTGGGTGGGCGTGCTGTTCGCGGCGTACAACGGCTTCGCCGCGCTGGCGGCGATCGCGATCCCGTGGATGGCGCGCCGCTTCGGCCTGCGCGGCAGCCACCTGGTGAACGTGGTGCTGGGCGGGATCGGGCTGGCCTCGATCCCGTTCCTGCCCAACGAGAGCTGGCTGGTGCTGTCGATGGTCGGGGTGGGCATCGCCTGGGCCTCGATCCTGTCGCTGCCCTACGCGCTGCTGTCCGACAGCGTGCCCGCCGCCAAGATGGGCGTGTACATGGGCATCTTCAATTTCTTCATCGTGATTCCCCAACTGGTGGCGGTGGCCACGCTGGGCTACCTGCTCAGGCGCCTGTTCGCGGACGACCCCGCGAAGATGCTGGTGCTGGGCGGCGCCAGCCTAGTCGTGGCCGGGCTGTGCGTACTGCGCGTGCCCGATCCGTCCGCCCACCGCGCCTGAGGCCGCCCATGCACCCGACCCGCACCCTGCTCGCCGCCGCCCTGCTGGCTGCCACCACCGCCTGCGCCGGCACCCCGCCCCGTCCCGCGCCGCCGGCGCAGCCGAACGTGCGGCCGAACGTGCAGTTGGAAGAACAGGCGAAAGGACAGGCGACGCCGGCGGCGGATTACTACGGCACGCTGGAGCCGTTCGCGCGCGAGGCGGTGTACTTCGTGATGACCGACCGCTTCGTCAACGGCGATCCCGGCAACGACCACCGCGACCAGGGCGGCAAGTACCGCACCTTCGACATCCCGCTGCCGCCGTGCAACGGGGTGTCCGGCAACATCGGCTACCTCGGCGGCGACTTCAAGGGCCTGGCCGAGCACCTGGACTACATCCGCGGCATGGGCTTCACCGCGGTCTGGATCACCCCGATCGTGGACAACCCCGACCAGCACTTCACCGGCGGGCAGGCCCCGACCTGCGGCGGCATCCTGGCCGACCACGGCAAGGCCGGCTACCACGGCTACTGGGGCGTGAATTTCTACAAGGTGGACGAACACCTGCCCAGCCCCGGCATGGACTTCAAGGACCTGGCCGCGGCGATGCATGCCAAGGACATGAAGCTGGTGCTGGACATCGTGGCCAACCACGGCTCGCCGGCCTGGGGCATGGCCTTCGACCAGCCCAAGTTCGGCAAGGTGTACGACCGCGACGGCCGGCTGCTGGCCGACCACCAGAACCTGCCGCCGCAGAAGCTCGACCCGGCGCACAACCCGCTGCACCGCTTCTACAACACGCGCGGCCCGGTGGACGGCGCGCAGGGGTCGATCTTCGACGGCAACCTCGCCCAGCTCTCGGACTTCAACGAGAACAACCCGGCGGTGCTCGACTACCTGGCCGGCGCCTACGCGCAGTGGATCGAACAGGGCGCGGACGCCTTCCGCATCGACACCATCGCGTGGATGCCCGACAGCTTCTGGCAGAAGTTCACCAGCCGCATCCGCGCCAGGCACCCGGGCTTCTTCATGTTCGGCGAGGACTTCAACTACGACGCCAACGCCATCGCCCACCACACCCTGCCCGGCCACGGCCAGACCAGCGTGCTGGACTTCCC
>JBKBXH010000148.1:0-4346 GCA_046313655.1 Thermomonas sp.
TCGCGCGACTCCATGAAGGTGGGCGTCATCGAACTGAGCATGCGCTTGCCCGGCTTGGGCGCGTTCGCCTCATAGCCCATCACCCCGAACGCATTGGGCGTACCGGGCTTGAGCGCGAAGTCGTCCATCTCGTCGTTCAGCAGCACACCGGTGCCGGGCGGCACCAGGCCGGAGCCGAACAGCAGGTTCACGGTCTGGGTGGCGGCCACCCGGTTGCCGTCGGCGTCGATGATCGAGAAGTGGGTGGTCTCCTCGTCCTCCAGCGGGGTCGGCTGGCCCGATAGCAGGTTGCTGGGGGTGGCCTTGTCGGGGTCGATGCCCGCGCGCAGGCCGGCGGCATAGTCGGGCGACAGCAGCAGCCGCTGCGGGATCTTCACGAAGTCCGGATCCCCCAGGTAGAAGGTGCGGTCGCGGAACGCGCGCCGCATCGACTCCACCACCATGTGCACGCGCTCGGCCTCGGGCATGGCCTTGAGGTCGTAGGGCGCGAGGATCTGCAGCATCTGCGCCAGCGCGATCCCGCCCGAGGACGGCGGCGGCGCGGTGGTGATGTTCCAGTCGTGGTAGCGGAAATGGATCGGCTCGCGTTCTTTCACGCGGTAGCCAGCCAGTTCGTCCAGCGTCCACTGCCCGCCCGCGGCATTCACGCCCGCGACCAGGCGCTTGGCGGTGGTGCCGCGGTAGAAGCCGTCGAAGCCCTGCGCGGCGAGGCGTTCGAGCGTGGCGGCGAGGTCCGGCTGGCGGAACACCTGGCCCTCGCGGATCGGCGTGCCGCCCGGCGAGAACACCGCGCGGGTGCCGGGATAGCGGTCCATCACCTGGCGCTTGACCGCGTAGCCGTTGGCCATCCGCGCATACACCGGGAACCCCTCGCGGGCGATCCGGATGGCCGGGGCCAGGCTCTGCTTCAGCGGCAGGCGGCCGTATTTCTCGGCCACGTGCACCAGCATCGCCGGCAGGCCAGGGATGCCGGCCGACCACGGGCCGTTCTGCGACCGCTGCGGGTCGAGGTTGCCCTTGGCATCCAGGAACTTGTCCGGGGTGGCCGCGGCCGGGGCGGTCTCGCGCCCGTCCACGAACACGTCGCGCCCGCTCCTGGCGTCGTGCAGCAGCCACATGCCGCCACCGCCCAGGCCGGAGCTGATCGGCTCCACCACCGACAGCACGCCGGACACCGCCACCGCGGCGTCGAACGCATTGCCGCCCTGGCGCAGCACTTCGATCCCGGCCTCGGTGGCGAGGTGGTGCGCGGAGGCCACCGCGGCGCCGGGCGGATGCGCGGCGGGCGCGGCCGGGCCGGCAGCAACCGCCAGCGGAAGCAGGAAGGCCAGCAACAGCCAGGCGATGCGGTTCATGCGTTCACTCCTTGCGGGACCACGGGCAAGACGGCCGCCGCCGGGGCGGCGCGCCGGAGTGGCGATGGACGGCGCGCATCGGCGTCGGCCCTGCGCCTGCGTCCGTCGCGGGGCGGGCCCGCGGCGGACGGTTGCTGCCGGCTTACTTGGCTTCTTCGAAGATGTAGTTGACGCCGGCCGGCTCGACCGCGGCCTTCACCCGCTCGCCCAGGATCGGGGTGCCGATGAAGACCACCTTGACGCCCTTCATGCTGCCCTGGGGCACATCCTTGAAGGCGGCCTCGATCATCTCGACTTCCTTCTCCGGCGCCGGCGAGGCGAACACCAGCATCACGCCCTCGGTCATGCCGCGGCCGAGGTCGGTCTGCAGCTTCTCCAGCTGGCGCTGGTACTTGCCGTCGAAGTCCTCGCTGTCGGCCTTCGGCAGGAAGTACACGAACGGGCTGCTGGTGATGCCGCCCATGTGCGAGGTGATCTTGTATTCCAGGTAGGGCTTCCAGTCCTTCTGTTCGCTGCTGGTGGGCAGCGGCGGCGCGACCTGCGCCTGCGTCTGCGGGGCTTCTTCCTTCTTGCAGGCGGTGAACGGCAGCACCAGGCAGGCGACGACGAGCAAACGGGACAACAGGTTCATGGGCTTTCCCCCAGGCATGGCAGTGGATGTGGATGCAGCGGTGGCGGCGGCCCGGCTCATGCGGCCCGGCCCCGCCAATGGGCCTCGAGCGCCGCCGCGACCGCGGGCGGGACGAAGCCGGAGACATCGCCGCCGAGGCGCGAGATCTCGCGCACCAGCGACGACGAAATGAAGCCGTATTGCTCGGCCGGGGTCAGGAACAGGGTCTCGACCTCCGGGATCAGGTGGCGGTTCATGCTCGCCATCTGGAATTCGTATTCGAAGTCGGACACCGCGCGCAGGCCGCGCAGCAGCACGCCGGCGCCGATGTCGCGCACGAAGTGCGCCAGCAGGCAGTCGAAGCCGCGCACTTCCACGTTGGCGTGGTGGCCCAGCGCCTGCCGCGCCAGCCCCACCCGCAGCTCCAACGGCAGCGCCGGCCCTTTCGACGGGCTGGCCGCCACCCCGACCACCAGGCGTTCGAACAGCGGCGCGGCCCGGTCCACCAGGTCCAGGTGGCCATTGGTGATCGGGTCGAAGGTGCCGGGATAGACCGCGGTGCGTGCCGCCACGCTCATGTCGTCGTCGAACCGCCGCTGTTCAGGATTGGCCCAGTGTACCGCGCCGGTACAGCGCATAGCGCACCTGGCGGGTGCAGTTTTCGCGATGCAGTGCCCACTCCGCGGGCAGCTCCGGCACCTGATCGGCCGGACTCTCCACGTATAGCCAGGCCCGCGCCGCCAGCCGCGCCGGCAGCAGTTCCAGCACCGCCGGCCACAGCCCGGCGGCGAACGGCGGGTCCACGAAGGCGATGTCGAACGGGGCCTCGACATGCGCGCGCAGGAACGCCAGCGCATCGCCCTGGTGCACCGCCACCCGGCGCTGCGGGTCCAGCCGCGCGGCGGTGCCCGCCAGCGCCTGCGCCAGCAACGGATCGGCCTCCACCAGCTGCACGTGCGCGGCCCCGCGCGAGGCGGCCTCCAGCCCCAGCGCACCGCTGCCGGCGAACAGGTCCAGTACGCGTGCCCCCGGCAGCACCGGCTGCAGCCAGTTGAACAGGGTCTCGCGCACGCGGTCGGAGGTGGGCCGCAGGCCGGGGCGATCCGGCACCGGCAGGCGCGTGCCGCGCCATTGCCCGGCGATGATGCGGACGCTGCCGGGCCGCGCCACGGAAGGGTTTGCGCGGGCGCGGTTCATCGGGAAGGGACAAGGGCGGGTGCTACCATGCGCGCCATTCTCCGCTATTCCCCCGGCCTCATGGTCAGCTGGTTCCGCCGCAAGCAACCCGACCCGCAAACGCCTCCGCCGGAGACGCCCGCGCCGCCCGCCGTCCCGGCCCCGGCCGAAGTTCCCGCCCCCGCCGCGCCTACTGCCGGGGACGACCTGCCCGCCCCTGCCGCCGCCGGCAAGCCCGGGTGGCGCGAACGCCTGCGCGGCAGCGCCTTCGCCCGCACCTTCAGCGGCCTGTTCTCGCGCAACCCGCGTCTGGACGACGACCTGCTGGACGAAATCGAGACCGCCCTGCTCACCGCCGATGTCGGCGTGACTGCCAGCAGCGCGCTGGTGGAAGGCCTGCGCAAGCGCATGCAGGCGCGCGAGTTCGCCGACGCCAATGCCCTGCTGTCCGCGCTGCGCGCCGAGCTGGTGGCGCTACTGCGGCCGGTGGCGCGCCCGCTGCGCATCGATCCGGCGAAGAAGCCCTTCGTGCTGCTCACGGTCGGCGTCAACGGCGCCGGCAAGACCACCACCATCGGCAAGCTCGCACGCCGCTACAAGGACGAAGGCCGCAGCCTGATGCTGGCCGCCGGCGACACCTTCCGCGCTGCCGCGGTCGCGCAATTGCAGGCCTGGGGCGAGCGTAACGGGGTCGCGGTGGTCGCGCAGGGCCAGAACGCGGATGCCGCCTCGGTCGCGTTCGATGCCCTGCAGGCGGCGCGCGCGCGCGGCACCGACGTGCTGATCGCCGACACCGCCGGCCGCCTGCACACACAGGGCGGGCTGATGGACGAGCTGGCGAAGGTCGCGCGCGTCCTGCGCAAGCTCGACCCGGAGGCGCCGCACGAGGTGCTGATGGTGATCGATGGCACCACCGGCCAGAACGCGATCAACCAGGTGCGCAAGTTCAGCGAGAAGCTGCCGGTCACCGGCCTGGTGGTGACCAAGCTGGATGGCACCGCCAAGGGCGGCGTGGTGTTCGCGCTGGCGCGCGAGTTCGGCATCCCGATCCGCTACGCCGGCATCGGCGAACGCCCGGAGGACCTGCGCGAATTCGACGCCGAGGCGTTCGTGGACGCGCTGCTGCCGGAGTCGCTGGGCGGGTGAGCGCGGCGCTGCCCGCCGGCCCGCGCCCGCGCCGGTGGCTGCGGCTGGCGGCACTGGCC
>JBKBXH010000149.1:0-4345 GCA_046313655.1 Thermomonas sp.
ACGCGCAGCTGCGCGAGTACGCCGCACAGCTGCCAATCCCGGCACGCGCCGTTGACAGCCAGCACTTCCTGGCCGAGCGCAACGCCGTGGCGCGCTTCTTCGGCGCGCGCAAGCGCTGGACGATGGAGCTGTTCTACCGCCACATGCGCCAGCGCCACGGCGTGCTGCTGGAGCCGGATGGCAGCCCGCTGAGCGGGCGCTGGAACTTCGATGCCGAGAACCGCAAGCCTTGGCACGGCAGCCCGCCGGAACCACCGGACCTGCGGCCGGTGCACGACCACCGCGCGCTGTGGGAAAGCATCGAAGCCGCCGGCGTCGCCAGCTTCGGCGCGCCGTCGGCTGCCGCCTTCCGCTGGCCGATCGACCGCGAGGAGGCGCTGGCCCAGCTCGAGGCCTTCGTCGAACACGCGCTGCCGCATTTCGGCGACTACCAGGACGCCCTGAGCAGCCGCGCCCAGCGGTTGTTCCACTCGCTGCTGTCGTTCGCGCTGAACGTGAAGATGCTCTCGCCGGCCGAGGTGATCGCGCGGGTCGAGGCCGAGGGCCGCGCCGGGCGCGCACCGCTGGCGGCGGTAGAGGGCTATATCCGCCAGATCCTGGGCTGGCGCGAATACGTGCGCGGTGTGTACTGGGCGCACATGCCCGGCTACGACGCCAGCAACGCGTTCGGGCACACGCGTCCGCTACCGCACTGGTTCTGGGACGGCGACACCCGCATGGCCTGCGTGCGCAGCGCGATCGGGCAGTCGCTGGCGCACGCGCACGCCCACCACATCCAGCGGCTGATGGTGATCGGCAATTTCGCGCTGCTGGCCGGGCTCGACCCGCAGGCGCTGCACCGCTGGTACCTCGGCATCTACATCGATGCCTTCGAATGGGTGGAACTACCGAACACGGTGGGCATGAGCCAGTTCGCGGACGGGGGCCTGCTGGCCACCAAGCCCTACGTGTCGGCCGCGGCCTACCTGCACCGGATGGGCGACCACTGCCGGCAATGCCATTACCGCCGCGACCTCGCCACCGGTCCGCGCGCCTGCCCGTTCAATGCCCTGTACTGGGACTTCCTCGACCGCAACCACGCGCGCCTGGCAGGCAACCCGCGGCTGGCCATGCCCTACCGGCAGCTGGCGCGGATGCCGGCCGAGCGCCGCCAGGCGCTCTCCGCGCGGGCCGGCCAGCTGCTGGACCAACTCGACGAGGCGTGAGCCCGGCGCGCATCCAAGCCCCCGCCTGCGGCGTAAGCACTCCCATTACACGTCCGTCTGCCCTCCCCCTTCCCCAGCGAGCCCGGCCATGTCGCACCCCCTGCGCGAACCCGTTCCCCTCCAGTGCCTGTCCACCCAGCCGGCATCGCAGCGCGTGCGTGAGCGCCTGCGCGCGGCCGGCACCCGCTTCCACGCCAACGACAACATCGCCGACTACCTGCAGCCGGGCGAGTTGGAGGAGATCGAGCGCGAGGTCGCCGCGCGCGCACAGGAGATGCTGCGCGCGCTGGTAATCGACGTGGAGCACGACCACAATACCCACGACACCGGCCGCCGGCTGGCCAAGATGTTCGTGCGCGAGCTGTTCTCCGGCCGCTACCAGCACGCCCCGGCAGTGACCGAGTTCCCCAATGCCGAGCGCCTGAACGAGCTGATGATCGTCGGCCCGCTGCGCGTGCGCAGCGCCTGCTCGCACCACCTGTGCCCGATCATGGGCCGGGTCTGGGTGGGCGTGCTGCCGAACGCCGATTCCAATCTGATCGGCCTGTCCAAGTACGCGCGCCTGATCGACTGGATCATGAGCCGCCCGCAGATCCAGGAGGAGGCGGTCAGCCAGATCGCCGACCTGCTGGAACGCCGGCTCAAGCCGGATGGCATCGCGGTGGTGATGGAGGCCGACCACTACTGCATGCACTGGCGCGGTGTGAAGGACGACGAGTCCAAGATGATCAACAGCGTGATGCGCGGCCGCTTCCTGAGCGATCCGTCGCTGCGCAAGGAATTCCTGTCGCTGCGGCGCGGCGGCGGCGACTGATCCGCGCCCGCCATGCGGCCAACGAAAAGGCCCGCCAGTGCGCGGGCCTTTCGCATTCTTGTGGCAACCCGGGCCGCGCCAAGGGAGGGCGCGGCGCGCGGCGGCGGCTTACAGCCCCACCATCGGCTGCAGCTTGCGCGCCAGCCAGCCGCGGAACTCCAGCGGGCCGTCGAGTGCGGCCACGCAGATGCAAGGCACGCCCGGCGAGGTCACCGGCTGGTGCTCCACGTCGCTGTCGAGGTCGGCCATGTCGCCGGGGCCGAAATGGCCCAGCTCGTCGTCGTAGGCGCCCTTCAGGATCTGGGTCAGCTCGCTGCCGCGGTGGCTATGCACCGGCATGCTCTTGCCCGGCGCGATCTTTAGCAGGATCAGGGTGTCGCCGCTGGCCTTGGGCGCGCGGATCATGTGCACGCCCGGCGCCACCCAGCGCCAGCGCAGCGCCTTCCAGCTCTTGCCGAAGTACGGCTGCAGCGGGCGCGGCAGGGCATCCACCGGCGGCCGCGCCGGGGCCGTGTCCGCCGCCGGCCGGGCCGGCGGCAGCGGCTGTTGCAGGCGCGCCAGCATGTCCGCGCGCAGGCGCTCGCCGCGGACTGGGTCTTCCATGCCCGGCTGCTGCTGCGCCAGTAGGCTGCCGCCCACGCGCTCGGCATCCGCCAGCTGGCGGCGGCAGTAGGCGCAGCCTTCCAGGTGGGTGTCGGCGACTGCCGCCATCTCCGGCGACAGCGCGCCGGCGGCATGGCTGACCAGGGTGGCCGGGTCGAGGTGGTGGCGCGGGATCATGCGTCCCCCTGCACGCCGGCCTGCAGGCGCTGGAAGGCCCGCCGGATCGAGGATTTCACGGTGCCCAGCGGCATCCCGAGCTCGTCGGAGATCTGCTGGTGGGATTTGGCTTCGAAGTACGACATGCGGATCAGGCGGGCCTGGATCGCCGACAGGCGGTCGATCCGTTCGTTGAGGTCGGCGTGCGCAGCAAAGCTCTCGGCCGAAGAGAACCCGGGGTCTTCGGTTTCCTCCTCGCACTCCAGTGCCGGTTCGATGTCCACCGCGATCCAGTGGTTTTCGCGGCGCAGGCGGTCGATGTGGAGATTGCGCGCGATCCGGAACAGCCAGGTGGACAGCGTGCTGCGCCCGGCGTCGTAGGTGTCGGCGCGCTGCCACAGCCGCAGCAGGGCCTCCTGCGCCAGTTCCTCGGCCACCGCCTCCGGCGCCCCCAGCCCGCGCAGGTATAGCCGCACGCGCGGGGCGAAGTGGTCGTAGATGCGCATGAAGCAGGCCTGGTCGCGGCGCAGCGCCACCGCCTGCATCTGGCCGATCCAATAACCTGGTTCGCCGGGGCTTGCGTCGGCAATCGACATGGCTCTGGCCGCCTCGAAGGGCGACAGGTCTCCATGGTGGACGTTGGATCGCATGGTACGGGAGGCTGCGCGGTAGGGGAATCTGGCCTGCATTACGTGCCCGCGCGGCGAATGGATGCAGCGCGGAGGCAACGCACCCCGGGATCGCCGGCGGCGGCAGGCACCCTGCATCCAATCGGCGGCGGGCGGCGTACAGCGGACATTCCCCAAGGATGCCCGCGATGCCCCAGGACCTGGCGACCGCCGCCCCGCCCTCCTCGCCCCGTCTGGGGCACCGCCTGCGCCAATGGTTCGACAGCAGCGCAGTGGCGCCGGCGCAAGGGGCCGATGCCGACCGCATCGACTGGCTGCGGGTGCTGCCGTTCGTGCTGCTGCACCTGGGCTGCCTGGGCGTGCTGTGGGTGGGGGGCTCGCCGGTGGCGCTGGCGGTGGCGGCGGCGCTGTACGCGCTGCGCATGTTCGCGATCACCGCGTTCTACCACCGCTATTTCTCGCATCGGGCCTTTCGCACCTCGCGCGCGATGCAGCTGGCGTTCGCGCTGATCGGTGCCTCCAGCGTGCAGCGCGGCCCGCTGTGGTGGGCCGCCCACCACCGCCACCACCACCGCCATTCGGATACCCCGCAGGACCCGCATTCGCCGCAGCACGGGTTCTGGCGCAGCCACATGGGCTGGTTCCTGACCCGCGGCGCATTCGCCACCGACCTCAGCCGGGTCCCCGACCTTGCCCGCTACCCGGAACTGCGCTGGCTGGACCGCTACGACGTGGCGGTGCCGCTGGCGCTGGCAGCCGGATTGTTCGGGCTGGGCGCGCTGCTACAGGCCGTGTGGCCGGAACTGGGCACCAGCGGGCCGCAGCTGCTGGTGTGGGGGTTCTTCGTGTCCACCGTGGTGCTGTTCCACGCCACGGTCACCATCAACTCGCTGGCGCACCGCTTTGGCAGCCGCCGCTTCCCCACCCGCGACGACAGC
>JBKBXH010000150.1:0-4342 GCA_046313655.1 Thermomonas sp.
GCCGGCAGACACGACCTATTTCGATGGCCTGCGCCGGCGTGCACGTGGCGCGGGCCGGTCGTGACATCCAAGCCTGTCGTGCCGCGCGGCCTGGCGTGCCGCGACGTCGAGGACGCGCTCGCGCATTACCTCGAGACCGGGGGCGAGGCAGTGGCACTGCGGTTTATCGATGCCCTGGAGAGCGCCTATCGCCTCATCGCACGTCACCCGGCAACGGGTTCCCCGCGGTATGCCCAAGCCCTTAGCCTGCCCGGCCTGCGCTGCTGGCCGCTTGCACGCTATCCCTGCATCGTGTTTTACGTGGAGCATGCCGGTCACCTCGATGTCTGGCGCGTACTCCACGGGCAGCGCGACATCCCCGCATGGATGCAGGAGCCGGGTGACACATGACGTTGTAGGCCGCGGCAATGCGCTCATGCGCTGCGGGTGCTTGAAGCCTCGCCGCGGCATGCCAGAATCCGCGCAAGTCCACGTCTTGTCCGTCTCCCTGCCCATGCGTCCCCGTTGCCTGTTCCTCGTCCGCACCGCGCTCGTGGCCTGTCTTGCGCTGGCGGGGGCGGCTGGTTGTCAGCGCGGAGGCGAGGCGGAGGCGCCGGCCGCGCCCGCGGGCCCGGTCGCCGAGGCCGGGCCGCCCGAGTTGAAGGATGTCACCGAAACCACGCCGGCCTACATCATCGGCATCAGCTATCCGCAGGAAGCGGTGCGCTATCCGCCGCTGGCGCGCGCGCTGCAGGATTACGCCGCGGCGGTGCAGGATCAGCTGATGCAGGCGGTGGGCGAGCTGAAGGGGCGCAAGCCCGCGGCCCCGTACGACCTCAGCCTGAATTTCAGCATGGTCGCGGAGACCCCGCGGGTGGTGGCGGTGGCCGCGACCGGCAGCAGCTACCTCGGCGGTGCCCACGGCGTGCCGCTGGAGCAGCGCTTCGTCTGGCTGCCGCAATTGCAGCAGATGCTGGCCGCCGAGCAGTTGATCCCGGAGCCCGCCGACTGGGGGCCGGTGTCCGACTACGTGCGCGCCCGCCTGAAGGCGCAGGTGCAGCGCGATCTCGACGACGACCACCTGGACGACGACGTACGCGCCGAGCAGATGCAGATGCGCGGCGGCATGATCGACGAGGGCACCGCGCCGAAGCCCGCGCATTTCGCGCGCTTCGAGCCGGTGATGAATGCCGACGGCAGCATCCGCGCCCTGCGCTTCGTGTTTCCGCCCTACCAGGTGGCCCCGTACGTGGAGGGCACCCAGACCGTGGACGTGCCGGCCAAGGTGCTGCTGCCGCTGGTGGCCCCGGCCTACCGGCCGCTGTTCCGCGCGGGTTGAGCGGCAGGCCGTCGCAGGCGTTGCGACGGCCGGCGTGCAGGCTGCGCCGATGCCCGCCCAGTTGCGCATTGCCTACGTGCATCCCGTTCAGGCGCCTGCCGCAGGCGCGGCGGATAATCCGCGCATGGCCGACCACCCCGTGCTCGCGGCGTTCCACCCGGCGGTGGCCGGTTGGTTCGCGCGCCGCTTCCCCGCACCAACCCCGGCGCAGCAGCGGGCGTGGCCGGCGATCCGCACCGGCGACGACGTGCTGGTGGCGGCCCCCACCGGCGCCGGTAAGACCCTGACCGGCTTCCTTGCCGCGCTGGATGCGCTGGTGTGCGAGGGCCTCGCGCACGGGCTGCCGGACGCTACCTGTGTGCTGTACGTCTCGCCGCTGAAGGCGCTGTCCAACGACATCCACCTCAACCTGGAGGCGCCGCTGGCCGGGATCGCCGAGGAGCTGGCGCGGCTGGGCCTGCCGGAACTGGCGATCCGCACCGCGGTGCGCACCGGCGACACCCCGGCCGGCGCGCGCGCGGCGTTGCGCCGGCAGCCGCCGCACGTGCTGGTGACCACCCCGGAGTCGCTGTACATCCTGCTCACTTCCGCGTCGGGCCGGGCGATGCTGGGCGGGGTGCGCACGGTGATCGTGGACGAAATCCACGCGCTGGTGCAGAGCAAGCGCGGCAGCCACCTGGCGCTGTCGCTGGCGCGGCTGGATGCGCTCTGCGGCCGCCGCCCGCAGCGAATCGGGCTGTCGGCTACCCAGAAGCCGGTGCAGGCGGTGGCGCGCTTCCTCGCCGGCGCGGCGCCGCTGCCGACGGTCATCGACATCGGCCATGACCGCCCGCGCGACCTCGCGCTGGAGCTGCCGCCGACACCGCTGGAACCGGTGATGTCGCATCCGCAGTGGGCGCAGGTGTACGCGCGCATCGCCGAGCTGGCCGCCGCGCACGCCACCACCCTGGTGTTCGTCAACACCCGGCGCATGGCCGAGCGCACAGCGCGCCAGCTCGCCGAGCTGCTGGGCGAGCAGCAGGTGGCCGCGCACCACGGCTCGCTGTCCCGCGAGCTGCGGCTGGACGCCGAGCAGCGGCTCAAGCGCGGTGCGCTCAAGGTGCTGGTGGCGACCGCCTCGCTGGAGCTGGGGATCGACATCGGCGACGTCGAGCTGGTCTGCCAGATCGGCTCGCCGCGCAGCATCGCCGCCTTCCTGCAGCGGGTGGGTCGCTCCGGTCACCATGTTGGCGGGGTGCCCAAGGGTCGCCTGTTCCCGACCAGCCGCGACGAACTGCTGGAATGCGCGGCGCTGCTGGACGCGGTGCGGCGCGGCGAGCTGGACGTCCTGCGTATGCCGCTGGCGCCGCTGGACGTGCTGGCGCAGCAGATCGTGGCCGAGGTGGCCGCGCGCGACTGGGACGAGGACGCGCTGCATGCCTGCCTGTGCAGCGCCTACCCGTATGCCGGGCTGCCGCGCGAACGCTTCGATGCGCTGGTGCGAATGCTGGACGAGGGCTTCGCCAGCCGCTTCGGCACCCGCGCGCGCTACCTGCACCGCGACGCCGTGCAGCGGGTGCTGCGTGCGCGCAAGGGCGCGCGCCTGGTCGCCACCCAGTCCGGCGGCACCATCCCCGACCTCGGCGACTACAGCGTGGTGCTGGAGCCGCAGGCGATCACCATCGGCAGCGTCACCGAGGATTTCGCGATCGAAAGCCTCGGCGGCGACGTGTTCCAGCTCGGCAACGCCAGCTACCGCGTGCTGCGGGTCGAGGCCGGCGTGCTGCGGGTGGAGGATGCGCAGGGCCAGCCGCCGAGCATCCCGTTCTGGGTCGGCGAGGCGCCGGGACGCACCGACGAGCTGTCGATCGCGCTGTCGCGCCTGCGCGCCGGCCTGCAGGCGCAGCTGGAGCAGGGCGGCGCGGCGCAGGCGGCGGCCTGGCTGCGCGCGGCGCTGCAATTGCCGGCGGAGGCGGCGCAGCAGATCGCCGACTATGCGGCGGCGCAGTGGACCGGGTTCGGGATGCTGCCGACCCGCGCGCATATCGCGCTGGAGCGGTTCTTCGACGAATCCGGCGGCACCCAGCTCATCATCCATGCGCCCTACGGCAGCCGCATCAACAAGGCCTGGGGCCTGGCCCTGCGCAAGCGCTTCTGCCGCAAGTTCAACTTCGAGCTGCAGGCGGCGGCGACCGAGGACTGCATCCTGCTCTCGCTCTCCACCAGCCACAGCTTCCCGCTGGCCGAGGTGCTCGACTACCTGCATCCGGCCAGCGCGCGCGAGGTGCTGGTGCAGGCGCTGCTGGACGCGCCGCTGTTCCCCGCGCGTTTCCGCTGGAACGCCAGCACCGCGCTGGCGCTGCCGCGGCATGCCGGTGGCCGGCGGGTGATGCCGCAGCTGCAGCGGATGCGCGCCGAGGACCTGATGGCCACGGTCTTCCCCGACCAGGTGGCATGCCTGGAGAACATCGTCGGCGAGCGCCAGGTGCCCGACCACCCGCTGGTGGCGCAGACGCTGGAGGACTGCCTGACCGAGGCGATGGACGTGGACGGCTGGCTGGACCTGCTGCGCGCGCTGGCGGAGGGCCGGGTGCGGGCGACCGCGCGCGACCTCACCGGGCCGTCCCCGTTCGCCGCCGAGGTGCTGGGCGCGCGCCCGTATGCCTTCCTCGACGATGCCCCGCTGGAGGAGCGCCGCACCCGCGCGGTGGCCGCACGCCGCTTCGGCCTGCCGGAGCAGGTGGACGACCTCGGCCGGCTGGATGCGGGCGCGATCGCCGCCGCGCGCGAGGATGCTTGGCCGCAGGCCGCGCATGCGGACGAACTGCACGCCGCGCTGTGCGACCTCGGCGTGCTCGCCGCGGACGAGGCCGAGGCAAGCGGCTGGCCGCCGCTGCTGCAGGCGCTGGCCGCGCAGGGGCGGGCGACCGCGCTGGCCACCCCGGACGGCGTACGCTGGGTGGCCGCCGAGCGCCTGTCGCTGCTGCGCGCGCTGCATCCGCAGGCCGCCTGCACCCCGCCGCTGGCGCTGCCGCCCGCGCTGGC
>JBKBXH010000151.1:0-4334 GCA_046313655.1 Thermomonas sp.
ACTTCGACGGCACGCTGGAGGAGCCCACCTGGCTGCCGGCGCGGCTGCCGCACCTGCTGCTGAACGGCACCACCGGGATTGCCGTGGGCATGGCCACCGACGTGCCGCCGCACAACATCAACGAGATCGTCAGCGCCTGCGTGCGCCTGCTGGACGATCCGGACGCGACGGTGCGCGACCTGTGCGAGCACGTGCGCGGCCCCGACTACCCCACCGCGGCGGAGATCATCACCCCGGCCGCGGACCTGCAGGCGATGTACGAGACCGGCAGCGGCTCGGTGCGTGCGCGCGGCGTGTACGTGCGCGAGCAGGGCAACCTGGTCATCACCGAACTGCCCTACCAGGTCAGCCCGAGCAAGGTGATCGAGCAGATCGCCCAGCAGATGCGCGCCAAGAAGCTGCCGTGGCTGGAGGACATCCGCGACGAGTCCGACCACGCCAACCCCACCCGCATCGTGCTGGTGCCGCGCAGCAACCGGGTGGACGCCGAGCAGCTGATGGGCCACCTGTTCGCCACCACCGACCTCGAGAAGAGCTACCGGGTCAACCTCAACGTGATCGGGCTGGACGGGCGTCCGCAGGTGAAAAACCTGAAGATGCTGCTGGCCGAATGGCTTGCGTTCCGGCAGGACACCGTCACCCGCCGCCTCAAGCACCGCCTGGACAAGGTCGAGCGCCGCCTGCACCTGCTGGACGGCCTGCTGGTGGCCTTCCTCAACCTCGACGAGGTGATCCGCATCATCCGCAGCGAGGACGAACCCAAGCCGGTGCTGATGGCGCGCTTCGGGCTGTCCGAGGAGCAGGCCGACTACATCCTCGACACCAAACTGCGCCAGCTGGCGCGGCTGGAGGAAATGAAGATCCGCGGCGAGCAGGACGCGCTCGCCGCCGAGCGCAAGACCCTGCTGGCCACCCTCGAGAGCAAGGCGAAGCTGAAGAAGCTGGTCAAGGACGAGCTGCTGGCCGACGCCAAGAAGTTCGGCGACGGCCGCCGCAGCCCGCTGGTGGCGCGCCAGGCCGCGCAGGCGCTGGACGAGACCGAGCTGGTCGCCAGCGAGCCGATGACCGTGGTGCTGAGCGAGAAGGGCTGGGTGCGTGCGGCCAAGGGCCACGACATCGACGCCGCCGGGCTGTCCTACCGCGAGGGCGACGGGCTGCTGGCGGCGGTGCGCACCCGCAGCACCCAGCAGGTGGCGTTCCTGGATTCCGCCGGGCGCAGCTATTCCACCGCCGTGCACACCCTACCCTCGGCGCGCGGCAACGGCGAGCCGCTGACCGGGGCGCTTCGCCCCCGCGCCCGGCGCCAGCTTCCAGGCGCTGGCCAGCGCCGGCAACGACGACCGCCTGGTGCTGGCCTCCAGCCACGGCTATGGCTTCGTCACCCGGTTCGAGAACCTGACCAGCCGACAGAAGGCCGGCAAGGCGCTGCTCTCGCTCGCGGATGGCGCGCGCGTGCTGGCGCCCGCGCCGGTGCACGACCCCGCCGGCGACCGCGTGGTGGTGGCCACCAGCGCCGGACACGTGCTCGCCTTCCCGCTGGCGGAACTGCCCGAACTGGACAAGGGCAAGGGCAACAAGCTGATCGAGATACCGAAGGCCAAGCGCGGCACCGAGCAGGTGGTCGCGGTGGCGGTGGTGCCCGCCGGCGGCAAGCTGCTCATCGCCTCCGGCGCGCGCACCATGACCCTCGCGTTCAAGGACCTGGACGCCTACCTCGGCGCGCGCAGCAGCCGCGGCGGCCTGCTGCCGCGCGGCTGGCAGAAGGTGGACGGACTGGCGGTGGAGGCCTGACCGCTGCAGCGGCGGCGCGACCGTCGTGCGTTCCGTGCAGCGGCATTTCGCGCCGCGTGGCGGAATGCGCGGCGGTAGGCGCCACCGATCCAAGGAGACACGCATGCAACCCGAATTCTGGCAACAACGCTGGGTCCACCACGAGATCGGCTTCCACCAGGCCGCACCGACCCCGCTGCTGCTCAAGCACTGGCCGGCGCTGGCGGTGCCGGCGGGCGCGCAGGTGTTCGTGCCACTGTGCGGCAAGTCGCTGGACCTGGCCTGGCTGGCCGGCCAGGGCCACCGCGTGCTGGGCGTGGAGCTGTCGCAGATCGCGGTGGACGAGTTCTTCGCCGAGCACGGGTTGGTGCCCGCGGTGGAACGCACCCGCTACGGCCTGCACCACCGCGCAGGCCCGATCGAGCTGATCTGCGGTGATGCCTTCGGCCTGGACGCCGAATTGCTGGCCGGCTGCGCCGCGGTGTTCGACCGCGCCGCGCTGATCGCCCTGCCGCCGCCGATGCGCCGGCGCTACGTGGGCGAGCTGTATGCGTGCCTGCCGACGGGCTGCCGCGGCCTGCTGGTGACGCTGGAATACCCGCAGGCCGAGCGCGACGGCCCGCCGTTCAGCGTGGAGCTGCCGGAAGTCGAGGCGCTGTATGCCGATGGCTGGCAACTGCAACCGCTAGAGCAGCGGCCGATCCCGCCCGGCAATCCCGGCTTCGTGGCCGGCGTCTCGCGCCTGGACACCCGCGTGTACCGGCTGGATCGCCGCTGAACCGCGACCGCCGGGATCGGCCGGAATCGTTGACCAGGATCAAGTCGCCCGTGCCCGCGGCTGCCTAAGCTGCGGGCATGCACTCCCAGCACGTCACCTTCGATGCCGATCTGCTGCGCCGCTACGACCGGCCCGGCCCGCGCTACACCTCGTACCCGACCGCGCCACAGTTCAATGCCGACTTCGGCGAGGCGCAGCTGCGCGCGGTGATCCAGGCCAGCAACGAGGAGCCGATCCCGCGCCGGCTGTCGCTGTACGTGCACGTGCCGTTCTGCTTCAGCCCGTGCTTCTACTGCGGCTGCAACCGCGTGATCACCCGCGACGCCGCGCGCGCCGAGGCCTACCTGGCGCGCCTGCACCGCGAGATCGCGCTGGTCGCGCCGCTGTTCGACCGCGACCGCGAGGTGATCCAGCTGCACTTCGGCGGCGGCACCCCGAATTTCCTCTCGCCCGTCCAGCTGGCGGACGTGGTGGACGCCCTGCGCCGCCAGTTCCACTTCGCCGAGGGCGACGACCGCGACATCTCGATCGAGATCGACCCGCGCTACTGCCCGGCCGACTGGATGCCGCCGCTGGCCGCCGCCGGCTTCAACCGGATTAGCCTCGGCGTGCAGGACTTCGACCCGGCCGTGCAGCAGGCGGTGAACCGCGTGCAGGGCGTGGCCGAGACCCGCGCGGTGATCGAGTCCGCGCGCCGGGCGGGGATGCGCTCGGTCAACATCGACCTCATCTACGGCCTGCCGGCGCAGACCCTGGAGGGCTTCGCGCGCACCCTGGACACGGTGATCGCGCTGCAACCGGACCGGCTCGCGGTGTATAGCTACGCGCACCTGCCGCACCTGTTCAAGCCGCAGAAGCAGATCGACGAAACCCTGCTGCTGGACGGCGAGGCCAAGCTGGCGCTGCTGCAGCTGGCGGTGGAGAAGCTCACCGCCGCCGGCTACGTGTACATCGGTATGGACCATTTCGCCCTACCCGACGACGAACTGGCGCGCGCGCAGCAACGCGGCGGCCTGCACCGCAACTTCATGGGCTACACCACCCATGCCGACAGCGACCTGGTGGGCCTGGGGGTATCGGCGATCAGCCACATCGGCAACAGTTTCAGCCAGAACCCGCGCGACCTGCCCGGCTGGGAAGCCGCGATCGACGACGGCCGCCTGCCGGTGTTCCGCGGCATGCACATGAGCGAGGACGACGAACTGCGCGCCGACCTGATCCAGTCGCTGATGTGCCAGGGCGAGATCCCGGTCGCCGCGCTGGAGCGCCGCTACGGGATCGACTTCCGCCGCTATTTCGCCGAGGACATCGTGCGCCTGCGCCCGCTGATCCAGGACGGCCTGGCGCGGGTTCTGCCCGACCGCATCCAGGCCACCGCGCACGGGCGCCTGTTGCTGCGTAATATCGCAATGTGCTTCGACCGCTACCTCGCCCCGCCCGACCCCGACGCCCGGCCGCGCTACTCGCGGGCGATCTGAGCCGCGCGCGCATGCTCCCGCACGCCTGCCGGAGGCCGCGATGAGCAGCCTGCCGTTCCCGCGCCAGGGCCCGCAGACGCTGGCCGACGACGGCAACGAGCTGCGCTTCTGCTCCACCTGCGCGTTCTCGCACGCCTGCCTGTCGCAGGGCATGGACAAGAACGCGCTGATGGACTTGCACGTGCTGGTGGAGCACGTCGGCCCGTTCCATGCCGGCGAGGTGCTGTTCCGCGAAGGCGACCCGTTCGACGCGATCGCCGCGGTGCGCGCCGGCTGCGTGAAGACCTGCGTCACTGACCGCGACGGCC
>JBKBXH010000152.1:0-4317 GCA_046313655.1 Thermomonas sp.
GGCAGCGGCAGCGGCGACCACCTGCGCCTCTTCGATGGCCGCCGCTGGCAGTCGCTGGGCACGGGCAACGGCCTGCCGGAGAACATCCCGTTCCATATCGCCCAGGTCGGCAACGACCTCTGGGTGGCCGGTATGCAGGGCATCTACCGGCTGGGGCTGGCGGAGCTGGACCATGCCCTGGCCGACCCGCAGGCGCGCGTGCAGGCGCGGCTGATCATCAACTCCGGCTTCAATCTCCCCGGCGGCCAGCAGGACAAGTGCTGCAACGGCATGGGCAGCGGCCGCGGCCTGCTGCGCGACGGCCAGCTGTGGCTGCCCACCCGCGATGGCGCGCTGGTGGTCAGCACCGCGCGCCTGCCCCCCAGCCCGCAGTGGACGCCGCGGATCGAGGACGTGCTGGTGGATGGCAAGCCGCTGCTGGCCGAGGGTGGCCGGCTGCGTCTGCCGCTCGGTGCGCGCAGCCTGAAGATCGAGTTCAGCGTGCCGGCCCTGCACCCCACCCGCCTGCCGCAGCTGCGCTACCGGCTGGTCGGCTACGACGCCGACTGGGTGGAGACGGAAACCCCGGCGCAGCGGCAGGCCAGCTATGCCAACCTGCCGCCCGGCGATTACCGCTTCGAACTGGCCGACTTCGCCCGCGACGACCCGCTGGATGCGCAGGCCACGCTGGAGCTGCAACTGCCGCCGCGCCTGTACGAGACCCTCGCCTTCCGGATCCTGCTGGGGCTGGTGCTCGTCGTGCTGGTGTGGCTGGGCTACCTCGCCCTGCGCCTGCGCTACGGGCGCCGCCAGGCCGAGCTGGAGCGGCTGGTGCGGGAACGCACGCATGACCTGCAGGTCGCCAATGCGCGCTTGAAGGAGCTCAGCTTCACCGACCCGCTGACCGGCCTGCACAACCGCCGCTACCTGTCGCAGCAGGTGCCGATCGACCTGTCGTTCTACGACCGCGACCCGGCCTTCCGCAGCGGCGAGGAAGCGGTGGTGCTGGCGCTGCTGGACATCGACCACTTCAAGCGCATCAACGACACCTGGGGCCATGCCGCCGGCGACCTCGTGCTGGAGCAGCTGGGCCGGGTGCTGGACGGCCTCAAGCGCAGTGGGGACTACGCCGCGCGCTGGGGTGGCGAGGAGTTCCTGCTGGTGCTGCGGCCGCTGCCGCGCGGCGGCCTGGCCCAGATCGGCCGGCGCGTGTGCCAGCAGATCGGCGGCCACGCCTTCGACCTCGGCAATGGCCAGCAGCACCGGCTGACGGTATCGGTCGGGCTGGTGGAATGCCCGCTGTTCCCGCAGCACCCGCGCCTGCTCGGCTGGGACCAGCTGGTGACGCTGGCCGACCGCGCCCTGTACGCCGCCAAGGACGCCGGCCGCAATGGCTGGATGGCCTACCGCCCCGCACCCGGCGTGCACCTGCCCGCCGACCTTTCCAGCGCCAGCGGCGACCCCGGCTGGCTGGTGGAGAACGGCCTGCTGGAACGCTTCGGCGAAGCCGGGCCGGACCCGTACCGGACCGGCGGGCGCAGCCACCAGGACCCGGTGCGGGATGCCGCGCCGGAGGCCCCACCGCCGCTGCCACACACGCACTGAGGGGAGCGGGCGCATGCGCGACATTCCGGCGATGGTGTCCAGGGGCGCGCTGCTCGCCGCCCTGTACTTCGCCGGGGCCGCGATGACCGTGCTCTACCTGCGGACCCCGGCCGACGTGGCGCTGTTCTGGCCGGCCGCCGGCATCGGCTATGCGATGGTGCTGCGCTTCGGCAAGCCCTACGTGCTGGCCATCGCCGCCGGGCAGGCGCTGCTGCACCTGCTGCTGGTGCCGGCGCCGCCGCTGTTCCTGCCGTTCTCGATCGGCAGCAATGCGCTGGCGACCTGGCTGGCGGCGGCGTACGTCAGCGCCCATGCGCGCCAGCTAAGGCTGCGCACCAGCGACGGCTTCCTGCTGATGCGCGGTGCCGGGGTGCTGTGCCTGACCAGCGCCGGGATCGGCAGCCTCGGGATGCTCATCGCCGGCATGATCCCGGCGCCGGACTGGCCGCGCGCCTTCCTGCAGTGGGCGCTGGGCGACCTGCTCGGCGCCACCGCCACCACCTCCAGCATGCTGCTGCTGTTCGGGGTGCCGCGCCAGGAGCAGACCAGCCTAGCCCCGGCCCTGGGCAGCCTGCGCGAGCGCCTGCTGTGGTCGCTGCTGATGGCCCTGCTGCTGGCCGGCGGGATCGCGATCGCGCATCGCGGCAGCATGTATCCGCTGGCGATCGCCACCCTGCCGCTGGCCCTGCTGCTGTGGTCAGCGGCGCGCTTCCCGCCCACCTTCACCGCAGTCGCCACCACCGTGGTGACCATCACCCTGGCGCTGATCCTCGGGCTGGGGATCGGCCTGGACGGCTTCCAGCGTCCGGATTCGCTGCAGGACACCGCGCTGCTGATGAGCTCGCTGGTGGTGGTCTCCACCATCCCGATCCTGCTCGCGGCGTCCTACCGCGAGCGCTTCGTGGCGATGGCCGCGCTGCACCAGCGCGCCACCCGCGACCCGCTGACCGACCTGCTCAACCGCGATGCCTTCGAGGAGCACGCGCGCCTGCGCCTGGCCGCCAATGCCGGCCCGCTCAGCCTGCTCTACATCGACCTGGACAATTTCAAGCTGGTCAACGACTCCGCCAGCCATGCCGCCGGCGACGAGATGCTGCGGCATGCCGCGCGCCTGGTGCAGGCGGAGTTCACGGCCGCGGAGGCGCTGATCGCGCACAGCGGCGGCGACGAGTTCACCGTGCTGGCCGCGCTGCCCGACGAACAGGCCGTGGCCGCGGCGCGGCGCCTGCTGGGCGCGATCGAGGCGATGCGGGTGGCCTGGCAGGGCGGCAATCTGCGCATCACCGCCAGCATCGGCCTGGCCGGCAGCCAGCCGCCGCACGCCAGCTTCGACGAACTGCTGTCGCAGGTGGACGCCGCCTGCCACGAGGCCAAGGACCTCGGCGGCAACCGCGTGCTGGCGACCGCCGAGAACGCGGAAAGCCTGCGCAACCGCAGCCGCATGATGCGCAGCGCGCTGGATGCGCGCGAGGCGCTGGACCAGCGGCGGCTGGAGCTGTGGTGCCAGCCGATCGTCCCGCTGTCGCAACGCGCGCAACCGAACCGGGTGCACTTCGAAGTGCTGCTGCGCTGGCGCGATGGCGAAGGCCTGCTGCGGCCGCCGGCCAACCTGATCGCGGCCGCCGAACGCTTCCGGCTGGGCCCACGCCTGGACCGCCACGTGCTGGATGCCACCCTGGCATGGCTGGAATCGCATCCGGACGTGGCCGCGCGGGTCGCGCAGTGCAGCATCAACCTCGGGGCCGCGACCCTGGTGGACGAGGAGTTCGGCGACTACCTGGCCGCGCGCCTGCGGCGCAGCGCGCTGCGCGCCGGGCAGCTATGCCTGGAGATCACCGAAACCAGCGTGGTGCGCGACATGACCCGCACCCGCCGCTTCGTCCGCCGCATGCGCAACCTCGGCTGCAGCTTCGCGCTGGACGACTTCGGCACCGGCTTCTGCTCCTTCAGCTACCTGCGCGACCTGCAGGTGGACTACCTGAAGATCGACGGCAGCTTCGTGCGCGACCTCGCCAGCTCGCCACTGTCGGAGGCGGTGGTGCGCTCGATCACCGAGATCGCCCACCTGCTCGACATCCGCGCGGTGGCCGAGCACGCCGAGGACGCGGCGCAGATCGAACTCCTGCGCGCGCTGGGCGTGGACTACGCGCAGGGCTACGCGTTCCAGCGGCCGCTGCCGATCGCGGAGTTCTTCGGGGTGAAGTCCTGACGGGTGGACGCGCGGGGAACCACGACGCGATCCGGCGTGTGGCCGGGCGCACCGTCCTGCGGCCGATCCCGCAGCGCGCCGCCGACGGCGGCCTGGATCGCCAGCGCATCGTCCAGCAGGGCGGCGGCGGTGACCTCGGCGCCGGCACCCGGCCCCTGCACCACCAACGGCTGGCGCGGATAACGGTCGCACCAGATCGCCACCCGGTTGTCGGTGCCGCTGCCGCCGGCCAGCGGATCGTCCGCGGCCAGCGCCTCCAGCCCCACCGTCGCGCGGCCGTCGGCCTGCAGGCGGGCGATGAAGCGCAGCCGCTGGCCGCGCTTGTAGGCCTCGGCGTAGCGCGCGCGCAGCGGCGCATCCAGCACCGGCAAGGCCGCGTCCAGCGCCGCGCGCGACGCGCCAGCCAAGCCATCCGGGACCAGCGACTGCACGCGCACGTCCGCCGCCTCCAGCGCCACGCCGGCGGCCCGCGCCAGGATCAGCAGCTTGCGCCGCACGTCCTCGCCGGACAGGTCCTCGCGCGG